>CAYOOQ010000007.1:0-21202 GCA_964405675.1 uncultured Methanosarcinales archaeon
AGCATTCCTCCTGACTGCTTATTGTTTCAGCACGTTGATGGCAGTTATCTGCACAACCCTGTTGGCCGGGTGGCCCCCCTTCGCACCATACACAACCCTCATCGATTGTACACAAGCCGCAGCCACCTACATTATTCCTTTCTTCACAATCATCAGGTAATTGCTGAATCGTAACCTCTCCCGTATCCTGGTCATTTTCGCTGTGGGCAGTAAATTCAAAGGTTCCTGTGTCTCCTAATTCTGTTTCAGCAGTGAAGGTGACTTGTGTTGAATCGTATGCTGGTAGTGTCACTTCTGTTTCAAATATTTCATCCATAAACAATAGTACAATGGTTTGGGTTCCTGTACCATCCCCTGTGTTGCTGACTTCTATTGTGAAATGTACATCCTGGCTTTCTATGATTGGTGAATTAGTCCCAATGATTGTGACTTCAAAATATGGTGTTGGGCATGTATCGTGGAACTCTGTTCCGGGGCAGTTTTCTCCTGGCTCGATGCAGTTGGTTTCACTTGCCTCGCACCACACGCAGTTTCCGTCAAGTATGCAAAGGCTGCAATCCTGAAATTCTTCCCATCTCTCATTGCAGTCATCAGGGATCATTCCAACACAACCTGTGGTGTCAAACATACAATTCCTGCATTCTAGGTTACCTCCCAGGTAGCCGAAATCTGTGCAGTCTTTACCATCAAGGTTAAAACCGTCGCATTCCTGCCCCAGGCCAACTTCTCCGTCACCACAAGATGGTTCATAATCGCTCCTTATCGCATTTATATCTTCGGCGATTAATACAGCTCCTTGTATTGCTTCCAGCTCAAGCCAGCTTCCTCTGCCGGAAGAAGGAATCTCTCCTGCAACATCAAATGCAAAAGACCTGTGTTGTGTTGTTCCGGTGGTGTAATTTATGAGTATTTTTCTTTCAGAAATCTCAATATTTTGTATATCTCTTGGCAGAGCCACATAAATCTCTTCTTTCGCCCCAGTACCTTGCCTGTACACATGATTGGCGGCAATATGCAGGCTATCTAGTGCCTTTTTTCCACCTTCCTGGCGCATCACTGAGTCGTAGGCGGTCATGCTGTCCATGCTAAAAGCCATTATAGATATAATTACAATCATTGCGATGGCTAATAAAATCATCAGCTCAGCGCTTGCTTGTGCTCTCCTGGACAAATACCCCACCTCTTTTCAATCCAAAACAATAAAATTCTTTTTTCGGCATAATTACTGCATAAATTCTGCAGCTTTGTATCAATATTAAAAAATCTTGCCTAAAAAGGATTTTTTACATAATAATTATTGGTTTTCAGGTTTTTTTAAGCAAAACCTATTGTCTTGATAAGTTTTTTTCCGAATCTTTGTTAATCAATGTGATTTGGACGTGAAAATCCCATTTAAGTGCTTTTATTGAAGCAGTAATTGCTTTTGTGGTGTTCTTATTGATGTGATAAAGGTATATTTTTAATAAACATTTTCTTCAGGATAAACTGTTATCCCGGCATGGCTTATCTTAAGGGGGTTTATTTTCGTTGAATGATCAGTGCCCCTCATCTTAAAAACTTCAATGCTTCTTTCTCTTACATCTTCTTTTTTAGTGTGATACATGTAGATGATTCCTTCTGCCTGGTATTCTTCAAGTTTTGATTCGTGTTTTTCAGGATTTACTGTCTGTTCTGATACAAGAAGGCTCGTACAGTCCCATCTTTTTAATATGTTAAACAATGAAAGCAGGGCTTTTCTCCTTTGGTTTTCTGATTTGTAAAGCATGGTGAAGGCAGTGATTGAATCTATTACAATTCTTTTAGCATTAATCTCATCAATAACTTCTCTTACAGGCCCTCCTCCAATATAAAGTACCCTGTCCACTTGCTCAGGAGAATAGTATAGAATGGATAGCTGCCTGTTCTTGATCTTTTCTTCAAGGTCCCATCCAAATCTCTTCATATCCGCCAATAGTGTTTCAACCTCTTCTTCGAATGTTATATAAACTCCATGTTCCCCGTACTTTTCTATACCATTTACAAGTGTCTGCATCGCAAAGATGCTCTTTCCTGAGCCAGGTCCACCGCAAACCAGTGTTACTGAATTTTTTACTAGTCCTCCTTCAACGGTTTCGTCAAAACCCTCTATTCCAGTGGCTGCCCTTTCAATATTTTTTTTGCTTTCGGCTTCTGGGGTTGGTGTTGCTTTAAGAGAATCTTCAACGGTTGACTTCAAAAACCCCATGTCTATTTTCCTGCTTTTTTTTTCAGAGTCAGATTCTGTTTTTTCATGGGGCTTAAGCTCACTCATAATCTGGTCTTTTAACCCTGCAAAAGGAGATTTTTTTTTTTTATTAACTGATTTTGTGGTTGTTGTATCTTTTTTAGAAATAGTTTTTTTATTTTTTATAGCTGAATCTTTATTTGATTTTTTATTGGCATTTTCAGGACTATTTTTATGCTTGTTTTTGCCATTTTTTGTATCTTTAAGATTGGTCTTTTTTGTGGTTTTTTTCATAGTAATCTTTTGTTAATTTTAAAAGTAGTAAAATAATTAAATGTAAAAATAAAAAAAATAAGCTGTGCACTTAACTCAATGAGCTTGCACAGGTTCCCTCAAGGCTCTGTCCGCCACCGGTTATGGTGTAAGTTGCTCCTGTCTGCTGGTCAGTGTATTCGATGCTAACATCAAATGAATAAGTCTGTCCAGGTGGACAATCATTTCCGGCACCTAGATCAACTGTTTGAGAGCCACCAGGTCCAAGAGTTATAGGCGTGTCATCTGAAGAAGCAACTCCAATTGTCACATTTGTTACAGCAACAGCATTCCTCTGGTTGTTATTCAACACCAGCCTGCCTCCATCATCAGCAAAAGCATATGAAGCGATCCCGATATCCTGGGCTGACCAATATGCTGCTGACCCTCTTTGTCCTGTTTGTTCACCAATTCCAGGGAATTGGCCCATTGCAACCACTACAACCAGTGCAATCACAATCACTACAAACAGAATAATCAGATATTCTGTTGCTGTTTGTCCTCTTTTTCTATCCATTTTTTATCCCTCCTTCTTTTTTGCAAATATTATGCAATCTTTTGGGTCTTATCCACAAACATGCTTATTTTTTCAATGATGTTTGCTTCATCTTTCCCATTTAAGCAAACTAAAACCATTTTGCTGTTTTTAGCCCTTATCTTATTTATTAAATCTTTGGTAAACTTGATTATCATTTGTTCGGGGTTATATATTAAAAGCGCCGATAGGCTGTCAAAAAATATATATTGAGGCTCTGAAGCCTCAACCACTTTCCCAACTGCAATTGATAAATTTGTAAGGGCAGATGGTGATTCTATGAACAGGCAATTATCAGCCTGAATGTCAGTTTTACCGGTCATTTTAGTTGAAGTATCTATAAAGAAGATTGAATCTGTATCAACCTTCATTTTCTTGAAATTTGAGACAAGTGATTGGTAAGGTCTGCTGAGGGAAATATAGGAAGAAATATCACTATCCAGATAATTTTTAGTAAAATCTGCCACGAATTCCTGGTATTTCTCGTGGTCTACTACACATAGCAGTATTTGATTATCTGCAAAATCTATTTCATATTTCATTTATATCCGCTTGTTTTATCTTTTATTGTGGACAAAAGCTTTTCAAAGGACTTGTGAGTTAAAAGTAATATGCTTTGTCCTGCTATTTCTGAGCCTTCCACATTGAATTTTGTATCCACTTCAATGAGCATTGCCTTCTTCCTGTCTTCTTCAATATCGAAGAATACAAAATCATAGATTTGTTCGCCAAATGATGGCACTACTGTAGGAATGGAATGTATGCAGTTTATACCAAGGAGCTTGTTTAGCACTCCCAGCATATTTCCTGTAACAACATTGCCTATTTCACCCAGTACGTTTTTGACTTCATCATCAACAACTTTTGTTGTGCCTTTTTTCTTTTTTATAAGCTTATCATAAAGCAAAAGTGCTGAATCCTTAGGGAAGGCTACCAGCACATTCCCATCAAGATTTCCTTTTTGTATATTAGAATAAATTCCCAGGTACATTAAGGGGCTTTTATCATTTTTTTTATCAAGCTTTTCAAGGGAAATGATTTGTTTTTTATTTACCTCTATCTTAACATCCCCTCTGGTGAGCTTTTCAAGGGCAATAAGTATGTGGTTCGAAAACATGTTAGTTATTTCATCAAGCGCGTCTTTTTGCAATTTATTCATCCGAACCATCTAGGTTTCACCTTCAATTACTTTATTTAAAATATCTGCTATATCCTTTTCTTCAAAGGGTTTCTGTATATATCCTATTGCTCCAAGCTTTACTGCTTCTTCTTTAACTACCTCCTGTTCAACGGCAGATATTATAACACATTTTGGCTTTTTAAATCCGCTTTCATCGTGTTTTTTATTGATTTCCTTAAGCGTTTGAAGCCCGTCTCCATCCAGCATGTTGATGTCAAGAAACATTATGTCAAATTTCATCTTCTCCAGTGTTTCAAGGGCTTTATTTCCCGAATTTGCGAACCAAATCTTGCTGAAGCCTGCTCTTTCCAAGGCTTTTTTAATTATATTTTGCATGAATTCTGAATCATCAACTACTAATATTGACAGGTCTTTCATTTTTTACAGTTGTTTTAACGTATTTTTTGAGAATTCACAGTAATTGGGTTTTAAAAACTTTGTGGTTTAAGTCACTAAATCACCTGTTTAAGAAGTTTTATTCTTCTTTTAGTTGGAGGGGTTTTTGGCATTTTAGGCATACATGACCATTTAGAGAATCTTCCCATCTGGTTGTAGTACCATAATCAACTTTTGAATCGCAATTCTTGCATTTCGGCTCCAGATAGTTTAGTGACCAAAACATATTCATTTTAACCCCTCCAAAAATATAGGTTATGTTGGTAATTACAACTTATGACTTTATACAATATATATTGTTTTATAGATATTTAAATCTTTCGCTATTAAGTTTGAAAAGATTTTTAAATCCATGAAATGTTTACATGATGATGGCAAAAAAATTTGTTTTCATTTTTATCGCTGTTTTTGTTTTGGCCATATTCTGCTCAATGGGAATTCCGTCTGTGATTGCAGCAAATGAAGGCAGTATGGTGCTTCTTGCGATGAGTGAGCGGGATGGTGTGATAAAAGGAGGTGTAGCGGACCTTCATCTGGAGATAAAACCCGGGACTGGCAGGGTTTATATGGATACGTTTCCTCTCACGAAACTTGATACTCAAATATCTATAAGATTTGCTAAAGAAATAGCCTGTGATTACATAGGAACCTTAGATTGCTCGAGATATGATTTCTTTTATACCATAAGATCTGACTCGATTATAATTGGTGGGCCTAGCGCTGGAGCTGCCCTTACAATGCTTACTATAGCGACATTGCACGATTGGGATTTTGATCAAAAACATGCAGTCACGGGTACTATTAATCCTGGAGGTTTTATTGGAACAGTGGGTGGTGTTGAGGCTAAAATAGAGGCTGCAGCAAAAAGTGGCCTGAATAAGGTGATGATACCTAAAGGTAGCCTTTCAATAGAAGAATCGGTTATGAATTTTACCGAAGGGATGGAAAACAAAAGTTTTGAAGATACGAAGGATGTAAGGCAGATGGCGCAAAACTATGGTCTTGAAATAGTTGAGGTTTCAACCCTTGATGAAGTTGTTCACCAATTTACAGGCAAAACGATAGAGCATGAGAAAATTGACATTGTTGCAAGTGAAAGGTATGAAAAGGTTATGAAGAACATAAGTGAAGGGCTTTGCACCAGAACTTCTGAACTTTTTGATTTAGTTGATGATAATGAAACCGGTTTATACAAGACGGCAGTAAATCTTTCTTTACAATCGGAAAAGGCACTTTTGCAAGAGGCTTTTTATTCGGCATCAAGCTTTTGTTTTGGAGCCAATATTAACCTTAATTATCTTCATTTGCAGCAGCTGAATATGACTGATGAGGTGTTCAATGAAACTGTGGCGGAAACTGAAGATTGGATAGATAAAATAGAAAACCAGATGGAAGAGATGGATAGAAATACTATTAACAATCTCCAAACTTATATGATTGTAAAGGAAAGATTGCTTGAATCGCGTGCTTATTTGGATACTATGCGTGAGTCTTTGAAGGTTAATAATACTGATTCTGCAGTTTATAATCTTGCTTATGCTCAGGAAAGAGCCAGAAGTGCTGAATTTTGGGGTTATTTTGAAAGTTCTGAGGGAAGGGAGTTTATTATGGATGAAGAAGCTTTGAGGCGCTCTTGTATCAGGAAGCTTTCTGAAGCTGAAGAGAGGTATCAGTATGCAAATTTATACATGGGAGGGGCTTTACAGGCTACGCGAGATGAACTAAATGAAGCCTATAGAATGCGGGAGCAGGAGCAATTTTCTTTGTGTCTTTTTAAGGCTAGTAAGGCGAAGGCTGAAGCGGATCTTCTCTTAGGCTCAATTGGTGTGAGGGAAGAGACTATGGATGATTATATTGATATTAAATTTCAGATAATAGAAAAGGCCATAAAAAAACACCAGGAGGCCGGGATTTTTCCTATTTTAGGTTATAGTTATTATGAATATGCTAAAAGTTTGAGGGAAACTGACCCCAGATCAGCCATGCTTTATAGTGAGTATGCCATAGAATTAACCAAGCTTGAGCTTTATTTTGAGACCACTTCAGGAAGGCCTATGGAAATTGCTTTTGACTGGGATAGGAGAATAACTCTGTATTTTTTGTTGGGCTCCATATTCGGTATTCTGATAACCTTACTTTTTTCTCCTCGTATAAGGAAGGAAGATAAGGATGAACATTTGAGGATAAAAATCAGGAGAAATTCTTAAAACCCTTGCAGATGCATCATTGCTGATGCATCTGCGCGGGAAAAAGAGGTGATAATAAATTTGTCTTAACTATGGAGTAATCAATACTATTATTTAAATTTTTTTATTTTGTAGTATCTGGAAGTAGTAACAAAACGATTAAATAATCACCTGGAACATTATTGCTTAAATATGGCAACGGAATTTAAGTCTAAGAAAGGGAACCTTAAGAAGATTATAATAGCCATTCTTGTACTTTCTTTTGTTCTGGCTTTTTTCATGCTAGGTTATTTGCTTATTTTTGGCTCAGGTTCAGTAATAAAAAATATTGATATAGTGTCTAGTAGTGATGAAGAACTAAGGAAAAGCGCTGCAAAAGGTACTTTTGAAATAGAGAATGCAAAATTTCACGATTCGGCTATTCTTGATGAGGCGCATGAGATTAATGGAGCTTTTGATTTTGAAAAAACTGGTGATTTCTGTGAGCAAAATGATACTTTGCAGCCTATTATTCTGGATATTTTGTTTACAACAAAACGAGTTCCTGAAAGATGTAATATTTTTGTGAATTCTGAATTTATTCAGGCAATGCAGACTGATGAGCCCTATTGTCTGGGTGATTGTCCTAATGAATCCTTGTATACTATAAGTCTAAAAAAACATGATATAACCTCAAGTCATGAAATTGAAGTTTGTTGTAATTCAGAATGCGAAAAAAAGATTCTGGATGCCCCTTGTTAGCAATATTATGTAAAATGTAATGTTTTCTTGTGCTTTATCTTTATTGTAGTACAATTTGCTTGTATGCTTTATGTTTGTGTGTTTTTTGTTAGGATATTTAATGTTAAAAAATTTTATAAATTAAAGAGTGTTAAATGTGTGTCGTGTGATATTAAAAAATAGCATTTGTGGTTGGCTTGTTAGATTTTTTTAATTGTGTTAGATTTGCATTGAGGGCAAAAGTTAAATATAATGTTGCATTATGCAATCTGAATCATATTTATTGATGGAGAAGGAGGGGTTAAAATTTCAAAAAAAAATGAGTCTGGAACAGAAAATGGGAGTAGGAGAGGTCCTGGAATATTTATTTTGGTAATAATTGCTTTTTTTGCAATTGGTTTGGTTATGTTTTTTATCATTGGAATGCTTTCGTTAGTTTTTCTTGGAGGTATTAGCACAGGACCTGGTAAGGGTAATGTGGCAGTCATAGATATAACTGGTGCGATCACTACACAGGATGCTTCAGGCTTTGGTGCTGTACAGGCTTCCAGTTCAAGGATAGTTAATTTTATAGAGACGGCGGATAGTGACAATAGGGTTTCTGCAATACTTTTCAGGATAAATTCAGGAGGTGGCAGTCCTGTGGCTACGGAGGAGATTGCTTCAGCCATACAAAATACCAATAAGACTACTGTAGCTGTAATCAGGGATACTGGTGCAAGTGGGGCTTATTGGGTGGCATCAGCTACTGATACAATCTTTGCAAGCAGGATGTCAATTGTTGGAAGTATTGGAGTTACTGGGTCCAATTTTGGGATTGATGAGTTATTGGAGGAGTATAATGTTACTTACAGGCGTCTTGTTACAGGTGAGTATAAAGATATAGGGAGTCCTTTCAAAGAGATGACTGATGAGGAAAGGTTGCTTTTTCAGGAGAGATTAGAAGTGCTTCACAGGATTTTTGCTGAGACAATAGCAGATAACAGGAATCTGACTGATGAAGAGATTAGCAAAATTGCGAACGGTCTTTTCTGGACGGGAATGCAGGCAAAAGATATTGGCCTGATTGATGAATTTGGAGGAGAAAGGGAAGCTTTGAAATATATTGAAGAAAAGCTGGGTATAAAAGCCGAAGCAGTTGAATACAGGCGTGACCCTTCTTTGGGAGACCTTTTTTTTGGGGTTTTCAATGAAATGTCGTATCAAATTGGCAAAGGGTTTGGTGCATCCCTTTCACAGGACAGGCCGGCACATGAGAGTATTTTAATTTAGAAGATGAAGAATAACAGGGAATTTGCAGAGTTGATTGAGAAGAAGGTTCGCCAGACAATCAGGAAGAATAAATTGCTCTACAAAAACCAGAAGGTTGGAGTAGGAGTTTCAGGAGGCAAGGACAGCATGTCCTGCCTTCATATTCTTAAGAACTTAGGTTATGATGTTCAGGCGTTTATAATAGACCATGGTATTGGTGAATACGCGAAAACCAATCTTGAGAATACAAAAAGTCTTTGTAAAAAGGTTGGGGTTGACTTGCACATCAAATCTATAAAGGATGAATTTGGGAAAAGCCTTGCGCAGGTGAAAAAGGAGCTTGGGCTTAAGGGTATGAAATGTTCTTATTGCATGGTTTGTGGTGTGCTAAAGCGTTATCTGATGAATAGAGCTGCAAGGGATCTGAACTTTGATGTTTTGGCTACAGGACATAATTTGGATGATGAAGCTCAGGCTTTCACAATGAATGTGTTCAGGAATGATTTCAAGCTGGGAGCCAGGCAGGGGCCAATGCCTGGAATAATCAAATCGGATAGGTTCATAACCCGTATAAAGCCTCTTTTTTTCGTAGCAGAAGAGGATATTAAAAGATATTCAAGAATACGGAAACTTCCGGTTAATTATGATTCCTGCCCTTATACTAAAAGCTCATATCGGCATGACTTCAAGGATATGCTTAACGAATTCGAAAAAAGAAACCCCAGTGTCAAGTACAACATAGTGCATTTTCAGCAAAAGATGAGATCTATGTTGGATCTGGATGGCTTCTCAGACATAGGCTCATGCAATTTATGCGGGGAACCATCCTCAAGAGACGTATGTAAGACTTGTGAAATAATTGAGAAAATTTCCAAAAAGAGTTAGTCTTAGGTTTGCTTTTTTGTTTTATTGTATTGCTTGCTGGGTTTTTATTATTTTATAGTTTTGTTATTTTTTTGTTTTCTTGCTATTCTTAATTTTTTTATTTTTCTTCCTTTTATTTTCTTACAGGGTATATAAATGGGGTTTCAAACCTTTAAAATGAATTTTTGTCTGTAATGTCTATTTTTTGAGTTTTTGGCCGTTACTTATGAGTTTTATTAAAAGATGTTGTATAATTCAATGGATATAGCAACACGAAGAAATAAAAGAAAATGTAAGAGTAAAAAATAATAAAGGTTGTTCAGGTTAAAGCAGCAACGCTGTTCTCTTTTGTGATCTTGCTTTGGTGCTTCTCATCATTAAGAACGTTCATTACAAGCTTTTTGTAATCCTGAGCCCCTCTGCTTGACCCTGCATATCTAAAAATTGACTGGTGCTTTTCAGGAGATTCCTTTAATTTTGTATTTACCCTGATTGGCTCTGAGATAATGTCATAATAGATATTATTCATGATTTCAAGAGTCTTATTGCAGACCCTGTTCCTTTTATCAAATAGTGTCGGGACAATCTTAGTAACCTTGTTCTCGTGGTCATATTTGTTGTTTGTCTTTTCAATCATTTTTAGTGTATTGCTTGCACCTCTTAGACCAAGAACGTCTGTTGATGTTGGTACAACTGCCTCGTCACTTGCCAGAATTGCTAACGTGCTTAACGCACCCACCATCGGTGAGCAGTCAATTATAATAAAATCGTACCCTTCTAGCTCTCTTAATCTTTTGGTGAATTGTTCGATATTCTTGCTGCTTCTTGCCATTTCCTGATCTATTTCAGTGAGGCTTTCTTTAGCTCCTAGCAGATCAAGATTTTTTCCAAGTTTTGTCACACAATCATTTACGTCTATGTCGCTTATAAGGTAGTCGTATAAGTCGTAAGTGCTGTTGGACTTAAGGCTGAACGTCGCATTTCCCTGTGGGTCTAAATCCACAAGAAGTACCTTTTTGTCTTTTCTAGAAAGACCTGCTGCCATATTCACTGCAGTAGTTGTTTTACCAACTCCGCCCTTTTGATTTATAATACATATTCTTCTCATTTTAACCTCATAAATTTATCTAATCATTTATCTTTCTTCTTTTTCTCTTTTTTTGATTTCATCTTTTTTGTAATTCCAATCTTTTCCCCGCAGTTTTCGCAATTGAAAACGTATGCAGGCACCCCTTGGAATGTTTTCCTCTTGTATTCTGTTGTCGCTGTTCCTTCGTGGCTGCAATGAGGGCAAGTGTATATTACTTCAATGACCAGCTTTTTTTCATGTTCTTTAGCTTCCTCTGTATGTCCACACTCCGGGCAGATATATTCTTTTGCCCTGCGCTTGATTTTCCCTTTTTCTACAGGTTTTCCCATCTTGGCATTACTGCATTCCGGGCAATCTATCCTGTATGCCCACGCCTTCGCCTTTCCGTCATTTTCAAGAAACCTGTTGGTAAAATAAACGACTTCATCCATTGATTCTGGTTCTTTTACGGCCATTTTAAATACCTTGTTAAATACTTTATTATACAGTAGTAATCAAATTTTCGAATTATATCTTCTATTAAAAACTTTCGGATTTTTTAAGTTGATGTCTTTTATTTTTTATTGCAACCTATAGTGGTAATTTTTTTTTGGCAAATTCTCATTTATGACGCTTATTACTGCTTATGGAATATTTCCATAGCAAGATATATTTTTTGTTTGTCATTTAATGAGTACAACAAAACTTTTTAAAGACATCCAGCCTATAAAATTCAATTAATTTTAATCGACGTGGGGCGAGGAGTGTTAATTGTTAAAAAGGGGTTTAAATGAAAAGAAGTGATATTAAATTTGAGGATTCTGATGATAAAACATTAGATGAGATAAGCAGTGATTTGGAAGATTTGGAATTTGCACTCAAAGAAGAGGAAAAATCTGCTGAGAAGCTGGTGGAGGATGACAAAAGCGGAAGCTCTACTGATGGTTCAAAAGATAGTGCTGAAAGTGACTCTCAAACTTCTCAAGATATAAAAGGTTCAGAATCTGCTGTAGATGAATCATGGACCCCTGCCGAAATAAATGATTCTGAAGAGGATGTTTCTCAAGGTATAATTGCTCCAAATAAAGAAAAAAAACCTGCGAAAATACCTTCTCCCGACGTTGGAGAATCTGCAAAAGCTACTGATGAAGATCAAAATCTTGAGTTTACTCCACCTGAAAGTGCTTCAAGTGATGCTAAATCTAATAAAGACTTAGGAGAAAGGGTGGATGATGATTCACTAACTGAAAAGCAGATTGAAAAGCTAAGAAAAGTTGATTTGCAGAAGCTTATAAGTTGGCTAAAGAATTATGAAAAAGAATTGAACAAGAGGGAGAATGAGTTCAGAGATGAACAAGATCAGTTCAGGAAAGAGAAAAAAGCTTTAGCAAAAGAAAAAGAAGACTTAGAAGAGGAGAAGCAAAAGAACAAAGAAGCCTTGGAAAAAGAAATGAAGAAGGATAAAGAGGCTTTGGAGAAGGAGAGAAAAAAGCTGGATGAACTTAAACAGGGTGTTATTGCAAAAGAAGAAGGATTAAAGAAAGAGAAGGAAGAGTTGAAAAATAATCTTGAGTTCCAGAAAGAACAGGAAAAAAAGATAAAAAAATTATATGGGCAGGTTGAAGAAGTCAAAAAGAGGATTTCTGAGAAGGAAGAATCTATTACCAGAAAGTTCAATGATATTAAAAGAAAGAATGATGAGATGGATAAGAACATCAGGGTGCTTCAGAAGGAAGAGGAAGCTGTTGTAACAGAAAAAGAGGAACTTGAAAAGACCAGGAAGTTATTAAAAAAACAAGAAGAATCTATTATTTGCAAGGTGCAGAAGCTTGAGGAGGAGAATAAAGAGTTCCAGAAGGAAAAATCAGCTTATGAAGAAAGGAAAAAAGAGATTGCTGATTATGAAAAAAAATTGCAGGAGCAGATAGATCTATTATCTGAAAAGGAAAATTCAATAGTAAACAAGACTGATGAATTAAAGAGAACAAAAGAAAATATAGCAGCCGAAAAGGATAATATTAGGAAAAAACTCGAAAAAGTAACCTTGCTTGAAAATAAGTTGACTGGATTGAAGGAACAGATGAATGAAAAATTAAGTGTAGCTGCAGAGAAGGAAAGGGCGGCTGAGGAATTGAAGCTTTCTTACCAGGAAGAATTTCAGCAGAGAGAAAAAGAAATTGCTGAGAAAGAAAATGAATTGGCTGAAAAGAAAAAAACTATAGATAAGCATTTGAATGAAACCCGTGGCATGAAGGATAAGATAGGAGAAATCAAAGCCTCTATATCAAAATCGAAAGAAGAAGTGGAAGAAAAGAAGAAGAAGTTTGATAAGAAACTTGAAGAGCTTGAAAATAAAGAGGTTCATCTTAATAAAAAAGAGGAGAAGTTGAATGAAGGGTTGAGCATAATTAATGAGGCGTCTAGATATCAGTCATTAATAAAGGATCTTAAGAAAACATACGAAAATCTAAGAAAAAAAGTAAAAGAAGAATATGCTGCAAAAAACAGCGTGAAAGCTCCTGAAGATTCCACTGAAGCTCATTTAGAGGTCGATAAGGAAAATAATTCTACGGCCCTTGAAGATTCTGATGAAAATTCTGGAGAAGCTATTATTGAAGATCAATCTGCTGATGTTACTGAAGAAAGTGAAAATGTTACAGGGGAAGGAGAAGCTGAAAAGCTGAAAAAAACAGATGAAGAAGAATATGAACATGATGTCCGTGATGTGCTGGCAAGTTGCAATGAACTTCTGTATGAAGCTTACGATGAACTGGCAAAAAGGAATTATGATAGTGTCAACAGCACACTTTCGAAGATAAATATCCTTTATAACAAAATTCCTGACAAAAATCCTGAAAAATGGCAGATAAGGTATGATATAAGAATGATTCAGCAGGAGCTTAAATTAGCGGGTGTCGATGATGGCTCAGAATAGCTTGCATGATTTGCTGAAGAAACATACTAAGAAACCTGAAAATCATAGAGATAATAAGGATAATAAAGATAATAATGGGAATGCTAATAGTTCTGACAATAACTATTATAACTCAGATGATACTCAAGCTTCTCACTTAAGGGGTGATTCCAACAGCTATTCAGGTTCACTTTATTATGGGTATTCTCATAATGATAACAGTAATAGTAACAGTGATAGTAATATCAATGGAAATGGTAATAAGTATAATAACAATACTAACGATACACAGCGTACTGATAAAATTCTAAATAATCACAATTCTGGTTTTATTGATAAAGTTCCTGGAAAGTATTCTGTAAATACCAATTCCCACTATACTGGCAATATATCTCTTAATCATGCAAGAAGTCTTTTTATCGAATTGTCTCCTGAAAAAAGGTTTAGGACTGTGAATGGAAAATTAATTAACAATCTCATGGAGCTTTATGAAGAATTACCTTTTATGTCAAGAGAAGAATTTTCTGCTCATGTGAATGAAGAGAGAAATGATTTTGCTTTATGGATAGGGGAGATATTGCATGAGAAGGGCATTAGCTCACGGCTCATGAATAGTAGAACTCAAGAGGGATTTATCTACCATTTGGCGGAAGAGATAAAAGCTATAGAAGATAAAACGTACAATGATAAGAAATCCGGAGGAAGGGTTCAAAAAGATATTCCAACGAATAAGAGGCCCCCCATCAGATTGATAAGGTTAAAACAATCATCTTCTGGATGTGGTGGAAATCTACAAAATGCGGGTCATCAGAGTTTTGCATCTCTTGAAAATGAAATTTTTAAGTTAATAAGACGGATGGATAAGATAGAAAATAAGATTGATGAAGTATCGTCAAAAGTTGATTCTTTGCAGACTGGCCAAAATAGATTCCTGGATGAACTAAAAACTATGTTGAAAGAACAAAACCAGCATGTTGAGGATGAGATAAAAGAGCTTGAACAGCTTGAAAAAGAGCTTGAATGGAGGAGGAAGCATTTGTACCTTTTGGAGAAAAATACTAGTAAAAAAGAACATGAAATTAGGGGTAAGGGGGGCAATATAAAATGAATTCCTATATAAAGGGCAAGCCTTTAAAGCCGGATACTGCCTTTATTATCCAGAATTTCAAGGATGGGGGAATGTCTGGGAAAGATGTTTCTGTTTCTGATTATATGAATCCAAGCGGAGATGAAAAGTATAAAAAAGAAAATGATTTTATGTCGGACAAAAAGCAAGCTGTATCTTCAACATCAAATAGTGTTGAAAATGAATATAATACAAGGCCAACCGCATTATTAAAGAAAATAAACAACAATGATTCAAATCTGGTGAATTACATCCTTAGAAGGAAAAAAAAGTTGTTGGAAGAATTTAATTCTATTGATTTAAAAATTAAGGATCTTCAGAAAAAAAAGGAGATTCTTGAAAAAAAGCATTTTGCATTGGAAAAGGAAGATAAAAATCTTCAAAATCAGATTCATCAGCTACATGATGAAGAAAAACAAATTGCTTCTACGTTGCAGAAGGAAGAAGTACTTTTGGAAAATGACCTGGATTTAATAAAAGAGGAGGCAGGTATTAGCAAAGTTTTGATGAAAAATTTGTCGGGGCAGCCGGATAATGAAGTTGAGGCTGGAAAAAATCTTCAGCTTGACGAGATATCTTCTTTGTTGGAAAAGGAAACTGAATTCCATGATAAGGTTAGAGCAAGGCTCGAGAGTAGTTATAGTGATCTTATTAGTGAGGATTTTCCAGAGGATGCAAAAGATCTTTATAAGTATATTAAAGAGCACAGGAAATGGGTTGAAAACAAGCTAGGTGAGCTGGAAAAAAATTCTTTTGGGTTGGACTCACAAGATAATTTTTCACAAGGTTCTGGTCTTGCTGAGAAAGCTGAAATGACCAATTCTGATGGTGAAGAGAAAGCCAGAAATAGGGAAGAAGATCTTGTTGTTAATGGTGAGATTTCTAAAGGAAAAATAGATGAAAAGGAAAGTTCTTTTGAGCAAGGGTTAAGTTCTTCTCAAGAAGAAGATAACAGTCAGAAAAACGAGGATATTGATTTTAATGATTCTAGAGATGATATAAAAAAAAATCAAGACACAGAAGAGGTATCTGGTGAAGCTGGATCTGTTAAAAATTCAGAAAATTCTGGACCTGAAGATGGTGCGGAAAATTCTGAGAGTTCTGATGATTCTGAAAAAGGAAGTAATCTTGAAAATACCGAAAACGAGGAAGATAATTCAAAGCATGACTCTGCGGAGGATTCCACCCATAAAGTCTCGACGCAGGATTCAGAATCCAAAATTAATACCTCTGAAGACGATGAAAATATTTCTATGACGCAAGAAGAAAAAATATTTCTTAACCAAAAAAGGGTTGAAAAGATTGAAAATTTTGAAAGTGAAGCGGATTTTTACATAAAGCAAAAAGATTTGGAAAAAGCTGAAAAGATGCTTTCTTTTGCAAAGTATTATTATAAAAAGCTTTATGATGAAGGCTTACAAATGCAGGAAATAAAAAAACACATTGATGCACTTGATTCAAGGATAGATAAGCTTAAAGAGGAGAAATCAGCGGAAGAAAAGGAAGCTAAAATGGAGTCAAATAAAGAAATTGTGGATGAGATTTATTCAATCATAAGTGACATAATGAGTTCCCTGGCTGTGGATGATCATGAGAGAGCTATTAAATTGATGGGCAGAGCAAAAGATTTGTACAATAAGATAGATGGTCACGTAGTGGACAAGCACAGGATTTATGAGGAAGTTTCAGAGCTCAAAAAGCTCATAAACATAAAACGGTCAAATGGTTGATTTTTTGGAGAGTTTTTTGGAATATAACAGTATACTTGGATTGTAACCAGTTTGAAAAGCTGATAAAAATATTGGTAATGTTTGAGTTTGTGCCTTTTTGTGGTATTGTGGATTGTTGTGTTCATTTATTAATGATAAACAAATTTTATATATTAAAGTCCTTGTGATTTTTAAAGGTGGGGTTATATGATTAAAGATTTAATGGGGAAGCTACATATTCAGGATTCAATTGAAGATCAGGGACAGGGTCCTCAAGTTCAACAGGCTCCGGTACCCCCGCAGCCGACGCAAAGTAAAGAATCTCAGGAGGTGGCTCAAGGTGCTCCTGCTCCACCTGTACCTCCTGCACCAGTACCTCCCAGTGCTTCAGGGCCTGGAGATAATGAAAAGGTAAATAGTAAGGAAAATCAATTAAGATCAAATAGTCAGAGAATTAATGCTATAAAAAAAATTAATCTGGAGGGAATCCCTATGGGTGAAGAAGAAGGAATTGTAATTGACCTGGGTGATGGAATCAGCCTCAATGTACCTATCAAAAAGAGAATGACGCTGCATGAGTTTTTACGGGTTGCAGAAAAGGTAAAGGCTCTTGAAATGCTTTCTGACGAAGGCCAGCGAGGTTACTAGTTTTTGTTTTTTGATTCTATCTTTTTTTTTCAATGAAATTAAAGAAATTATAAGGATAACTGCCGCTGTCTTTTCCTGTTGAAGCCTTAAACTCTTTTTTGAGAGTTCTTAGTGGTTTTGGTAAATCTTCGATTTCCTTCCACAATATTTTTAAATGGTTTCTTTTTCTCATTTTTATCGCTTATAGGGGCCCGTAGTGTAGCTTGGGCAGTGCAATCATTTGATTGGATTGTTCTGGAGCAACTATCACTGGAGCTCGGGGTTCGTGGAAAAGGGGAATGCCTTATATTCCTTTGAATGATACGGACAGCTTCTAACGAGGGTTCAAATCCCTCCGGGCCCATTTATTTTAATTGATTCTGAGAGAAGAGGTATGAGTTTCGAGTTATGAGTTATGAGTTATGAGTTTCGAGTTGTGAGTTTTGAGCTTTGAGAGTTATTGCTGGTTTAAGAACTGAGTTTGAAGAACTGGTTTGTGAAAACCTGGTTTTGAAGATTTAGGGATGGACAGCGATTATTGACACTCAGAACTCTTGTCTCAAAACTCAAGACTGATTTTCTGTGAGCTCAAGACTGTAAGCTGTTTGTGAGTTTGTGGTGAGATTATTGGATGAAAGGTATTTATTAATCTGTATCTTTAAATTCATCAATATTTAAAAGGTAGCAGTTTTGGGAGGATTTATGGCAAATCAAAATTTATTCGATGAATTAAAATCAGAAAGTCTTGTTTCCGTCAGAAATTATAGGTTGAGGCTTTTAGAAGAGATTGACATTACAATGTATGGCTCAAAGGCTTGGGCTTATACTCTCCAAAAAATCGGGGAGGAGAAGGGAAAAAATTTTCTTTTTGAGAAAGGCTATGGTATGGGTGAAGTTGCTGCCCGACAAATAAAAGAAAACGAGGATAAGATTCCTGAAAAACTGAGGACCTCTGATAATTTTATTATGATGTGTGGCTTTGGCAGTGTTAATATCTTCGATTCATCTGGTAAGGTTGAGCTCAAAGTTCAAAAAAATCACATAATAAAATTCGCAAAGGAATTATATGGTAAAGACTCTGTTGTTTGTGAATTCTACAGGGGGGTCTATAATGCTTTTGTGGACACATTTATTCAAAAGACAAAACTTGGCGAGTTATCCTGTATATGCAGGGGTAATTTAAGCTGTAGTTTTGAAGGTGATAAAAATGTTTGATAATTATGTAAACCAGTTGATATTTGATAAAACTTTCAGTTTCGAGGACGATTCCACTTTAATGTTAAGCAAGATTCCTTTTGTTATGTTTCCTGCAAAGGCAATGGCTACTTTTATACAGGAAACTTCTGCTGAAATGAAAGAAGACAGGTTGAATGAAATAGCTTATGAGGCCGGAATAATGGTGGCTGAAGAATTCATTGAAAAATTGAATTGGTCTAGTGTTCCCACGATGGTAAAGATGTCAGGAATAATGAAGATGCTTAAAGTTATGGGATTTGGCCTTTGTCATATGCAAAAGTGGGATGTTCATGCAAATCAGGTTAATATGCATGTGACTAAGCATCCTGTGATTGAGGCAGGGGCTGAATTGTATGGAAGCAACCAAAGGATATGTGGTTTTTACATGGCCATATGCTCAGCTCATTTTCATAAAGAACTGGGTATAGAAAATTGCAGATTTAGAGAAAAAAATTGTATCTCTAAAGGAGGAGATTATTGTGAATGGGTTTATGGTATTGATTAAGAGTCAATCGGAAATTGATACAAAAGTATGCTTGCCACTTTGCGGATTGGTCGATTTCCTCGGAAGGTTAATAGTAACACCTATTAACCCAGTGAAGCTAAACAAAGAGTCTGTTGCTTCACGCTGGTTCAAGGTTTCCTTGGACCCCAGAGAGAGAAAAGCTCTCTCGCTGCCAGATTATTCCACTTTGTTGTACAATAAAGCTAAACCACTAGTGAACACACCAGTGGAATGATTAGATTTAATTTTTTATGTCTTGTTTTGGTTAAAAAAAGAAAGAAAGTAATGAGCAAAAATCCAAAAAATTTGTTATTTAAATTTACTCATTGCTTCCTTTAATTCTATGTCTTTTGTGGAGCTAAGGGGCTTTTTCTTCATCGCCAAGTCAAGAGCCTGTCTAATGGCTTTGGCTCCTGATCTTGTCCCGTTAGGATGACCATGACAACCTCCGCCGAATTGCATTACTATCTCGCCACCCATTTTTTTCATAACTTTGGGTATTGAGCCAGGATGCAGACCTCCCGAAGCAACTGCCAGCACGGGTTTTATGTTATGCCAGTCTTGTGCAAGTACTTGGCCATGTTCTTTTATCTTTTGATTTTCAATTACTTCTTCTATTTCAGCGCATTCTTTTCCTTGCTCGTTCATTTTACCAACAGCAGCAGTTCCTATGTGAAGCTGATCAACTCCTATTAATCTTGCTGTTTTAGCTATTGCCATCATTGAAATTCCGTGTTCAGGATCTCTTGTGAGGGCTGCGTGCATTGCCCTATGGGCATGGATGACTTTATTGACCTTATTCCTGACAGTTTGTAGCCCTGACCATCCACATGTGAGTATATCAATCATAATGTATTCTCCGCCGTATTTATCGACGATTTCTGCTCTTCTCAGCATTTCAAAGGTTTCTGCAGTTATGTTTGGCATGTAAATTTTTTTTTCTCCTGTTTCTTTTTCAGCCTTATCCCTCATCTTGAATGTTAGTTCCATTCTTTTCCTGAAATTATTGAAAGTCATGCTACTGAGATTTTCATCATCCTTAACAACATCCAGACCGCCTACCCATGATTCATAGGCTACTTTTGCGTGCTGTGCAGGGCTTAAGCCTACTTTAGGTTTAACAATTGTTCCCACTAATGGTCTGCCTTTGGTTTTTGTAAGCCTTCTTATTCCTTTAATTCCGTGTCTTGGCCCTTTGAATGATTTAATTAGAATTTCTGGGTAATGTATATCCAAAAGTCTTAATTTATCGACGGCTTTCATTCCGAAAATATTTCCAGCAATACTGGACCATATCTGAGGGATATTTCCCTTTTCAAATAATTCGTGGGGGTAAGCAATTTTAACGATTCCCTTTTTTTTATCCAGATAATATACTTTTGGACGTAATCTGTTTGCGACCTTTTCATTCATGGTTGAAATCTCGGTCCATGTTCCTATTGAAGATTCTTTAGCAAGATTGTTGGCAGCCTCTTCCAGTGAGGTGCTTGTTTTCACATAGTATTCTGCTATTAATTCATCTTTCCCGGGTTTGTACCCCTTTTCAATGTAGCTTTTTATATCCATTTTTTCTTCCTCTTTTTTTTATGTACTCTTTTAATAGTATTAATGAAAAAAAGTTGTGGCATCGCCACAATGTAAAAATAGAAACAATGATAAACACTACCAGGTAAACAGCTCTTTTCAGCGTATTTATCCATACCATTTTTTATTGTAAGTATTCTTACTTTTGGCCGTAATAAAAGAATTTCTCTATGCTGACATCGTCGGAGCCGTATCCTCCGGATCTTGGCTTTTCATCGGACGATTCTTGCTTTTTTTGTTGTGGTTGCTGGGTTGATTGTTGGCCTGAATGGGTTTGTTGCGTGTTTAATTGCTGTTGACCTGAAGAAGCGTTTTCTTTTGCGCTTATTCCTTCCCTCATATTTACAATATTTTCTGAAAGTTTCCTTAATATTTCGTCCTGTTCCTTTTGTTTATCATCAATCCTGTTAATTTCAGCACTGAATTGGTCTGCGAATTTTTGAAGTATACTCACTATTTTTTCTTCATCAAAAACTGCCTTTTGTTCCTGAGTTTGACTTGTCTCTCCAGTACCTTCCTGGCTTTCTTGCTTATTATCACCATTTATGACGATTTTTTCTTCCTGGTTGCTGTTTCCGAAGATATGGCCTACATTATCCTCTTTTTCCCAGTTCATTTCACCGGCAAGCTTTGCTGCATCATCCCTTCCTGCCGCTAGACCCTGTCTTCTTAAGGTAGTGGCCAATTGATTAACCTTTTGTAGTTTTTCAATGTTCATTATTTATCCCTTAGTATATTTTTATGTATATTATTATACTACTCCTATATAAAATTTTTGTTTTCAG
>CAYOOQ010000008.1:0-12787 GCA_964405675.1 uncultured Methanosarcinales archaeon
TTTCCATATAAAACCTGAAGAAAAATTCTTTATTTAAAATAATTGTGTTTGAAAGTGAAAAATTGAGTTATGAGAGAAAAGAGTTGTGAGTTGTGAGTTGTGAGTTTTGAGTTATGAGTTGTGAGTTATGAGTTGTGAGTTTTGAGGTGTATTGCCATTATAAGAACTGGGTTTGTAAGGATTTGGAATTGAAGAATTGTGGTTAAGATAGGGTGGAGTGATTAAATTGGTGAATAAGATGAGTGGGGATAGGAAGAAGAGAGAAGAGAGATAGAGAGATAGAGAGATAGAGAGAAATGATGAAAGAAGAGAACGGAGAAAGATAAAAAAAGAAAAGATGAATGATTATTCTGAATTTTCTGAGGCTGCCTTGTTGAGGGCATCAATTATTTCATCAATTTTTGAATCATCCATGCCGTGGGCTTTAGCCCCTTCCTCAATTGATTCAAATTTTGCTGCTGCACAGCCTACACATCCCAGGCCGAACTGTGAAAATACACGCCCTGCATTAGGGTAGTTTTGTACAACTTCCATTATTCCCATTTCTTTAGTTATTTTATTTTCTGCCATAAATATCACCTACCTGTTCATATCAATTATATCAATCATACAAATTGTATTGATCATATCACCAGTATATTACAAAAACCACCGGATGTTTTTAAATCTTGCCTTTCTTCGTTGATTGTTGGGTTTAATCTTTTAGCTAATTCTTTATTGTAGTAAAGTGTTGAGTGTTCTTTAAACTGAAGCATTATTCCAGACATAATTTTATTAAAAACATAATTTTATTCCAGACATAATCTGAATTTAGATAGGGAAAACTGTTAATTCAAGTTTTTATTAAAGTATTCTTTAATATGCCTGGCGATTAAGGGAAGGAAATCGCTGGCAATGAACCCATAACCATATTGGTCTTTGAGATTATCCCCTACTTCCCCCATGATAACTGCACTATGGTAGGCAGCATCAATCTTTTCAAATCCCTGTGCCAAAAGACCTGCACATATGCCTGACAATAAATCACCGGTGCCACCAACAGTCATGCCTGGATTGCCCTTACTGTTTTCCAGAATTTTTTCGTGTGAAACAATAATATCTTTGCTACCCTTAATCAATATGATGTTATCATTAACATGCGATTGTAATTCTTCAATGTGAGGAGGCATAGAGGTATCGCTTTTATCATAACCAGAAGTATGAGCATTTTTTAAGAGAGTCTCAAGCTCTTTTTTATGGGGAGTAACTATCGAATTTTTGAGACTTTTTAAATCGATTGCTTTGATTGCATCGGCATCAATAACTTTAGGATATTTTGTCATTGAGATTTTTTTTACTAAATTGAGGGTCTGGCATTCATCAGAAATCCCCGGACCAATCAAAATCACATCGTTTTTTTCCATGGCCTGCAGGATTTTGTCCTGGTGAGCTGACGTGATGTAATCTCCCTCAAGCTTTATAGTAATTATGTCAGGATTTATGGAATTGATTGTCCAGGCAACCTTTTCAGGGGCAGCGACAGTCACCATGTCAATGCCAGTACGCAGGGCTGCAATTGAAGCTGATGCTGAAAGATAAGCGGCACCAGGGAAATCCTTACTCCCGCAAATAACCAAAAGCCTGCCGTTTTCTCCCTTGTGGGAATCATTTCTTCTGACTGTCTTCATAATGCACTTCCTTAACCCTGCAACCGCCGGAGGGCAGGACTCTTATGATTTCGTCTTGCTCAATACCCCTTATAATCCTTTTTATCTCTTTTGCAATGTCACTTGGCTTTTTCTCCCCCTGTTCAAGGACTATATAACTCTTGCAGTGGACTCTGACTGCATTTAAGGGGCCTGCCATTGCCTTGCCGTCATATTCACCGATGGCCAAATCCATCTCAGGCTTAACGTAGGTGTTTTTGCCCCTTACCATGAATGCTCCTTTTGGGAGAAATTCACCTGACTGAGCATCCTTTGTAACCTGTTCAGGGGTGACGTAGAATGTTTCTGTTGACGCAAGCCCCGATTTCCAAGCTCTTGAAAATATTGCTGTGGCGTTAGCTGTTTCCTGTATGGTATCAGAAGTTATTTCTTTGCCCTCTTCGTGCTTTATAACGAAAAAAGGTGAGCCCGCCATGTCGGTGTGGAAAACAAGGTCATTTTTCGCCGTGTTTTTCTTGATAAGAATCTCGTTTGTTGTGGCATCTCTGCCGCCAATTACCAAATGGCCGGTGCTGGAAAAAAACCATCTGAATTTTTCATACCATTCCCTTTTTGTCTTTTTTTTTATTACCAGCTCATCAACATTTTCGGGCTTATTTTTCTGGAGGTTTTTTAATTTTTTCTGGGTTTTTTGCAGGGCAACCTTTGCCCCTTCAATCTTTTTCTTCGCCTTTTTAGCCTTGTCAAAGTAATCTGAGGCGTTCTCATGGACGCTTTTTTCAAGAGATACTGAAATTTTAACCATATGTTAAGATTTGCCGGGATATATAAATATTTAACTGGATAGATTATGTTAAGGGTTTATTGAAACATAAATAGATGAGAAGAAAAAATTATTTTGGCTGTAGGGCAAGCCTTTGCTACTTTCCATTAGTCTAATGAAAAAGAAGATAAACCATCCTATAGAAGAGAAAAGCAGTATGATTACTTGTACATGTAATAATATTCGTTCCTTTTGCCGGAATTTTTATACTTTATTAACTGGCTTTTTCTAAGCTTTTTAAGGCTCATGGTTACACTGCCTATCGAAACATTGGTGGCCTCACTTATCTGCTTAGAGGTAAACCATTCTCCCCTGTTCTCTTTTAGAAAATTGTAAACTTCCTGTTGTCCCATAATACATACCATGTATAACACAATTATATAAACTTTTGGGTTATTTACAGAGAATATGTATAATATTTAAAAAGAAAGTAACTAGTTTGTAGTAAAACATTCCTTGAGAAATTTCTTGTGCTCATCAAGCCCGTGCTGAAGCCTTTTTTCAAAAAGCTCCTCCCTTGCTTTCATCAATTCGTCAAATTGCAGGTGAAATTCCTCTTTTGCTTTTTTAACATCCAATGTTGCTAACTCTTCCAAATTAACCAATGGCTTTATTTTTTCCATAGGATTAAAGAATTATATTTATTATATAAATGTTTTGAGAGAAGGAAGAGTTTTGAGTTGTGAGAAGAGAGAGTTTTGAGTTTCGAGTTTTGAGTTTTGAGGTGTATTGCCTATATAAGAACTGGGATTTGAAGGTTGTGAGTTTTGAGTTTTGAGGTGTATTGCCTATATAAGAACTGGGATTTGAAGAACTGGGTTTGAAAGTTGTGAGTTTTGAGGGTTATTACTGATTTATTCCTGCAAAAATAACGACAACACTGGCGGCTGACGACCATTTTGCTGTGCAAAATGTTCTACGGAGCACTCCGGAGGAGCCAACCCTCGCCCCGCCAGCGCCTATGTTGTTATTTTTGCTGGTATAAGAACTGGCATAGTATAATGAAAAAACTTTAAAAATAATGCGATTAATTATACATCCATGGCAGATGTTTCCGGTACTAAGGACTGGTATTTGACTTATGTAAGGCATAGGGATATGATCGAAAGGAAGATTAAAAGTATAGAAGATGAGGGCGAGAAGGTTATTATAAGGTATAAGGATAAGACGTTGACTGCTATAATTATGCCTTTGATTAATGGTGTAGATGCCCTTCTTTCACAGCTGGAAGGAGATAAGCACATAACATTAGTTACCCTTAATAATGAGAAGAACCTTAAAACCATAATTGGCCAGTGGGAAAAAGTTTCAAAATATAAGAATTTCAGGATAATTTTTGCAAACCCTAATACTCACGAAAAATGGATGGTCTGCCCTTATACACACAATAGGATATCAGAATCTCCGGAAAAAGGCCTTAAAAGCTTATTTGAAACTGTTGAAGAAGTCCAAAAAGTTTAAAAGGGACTTCAAAAACTTCTCTATTAAGGGCCCATAGCATAGCCTGGATGCAGTTAAACAGGGTTTTCTGCAGGTCAAATAGTGCGGCCGGCTTCGGACCGGTTGACGAGGGTTCGAATCCCTCTGGGCTCATTTAAAAAAGTGATTTCGCCGACTTTATCGGCTAAATCTCTTTTTAAATGCTCAATAATGTCTATGAAGTCGGCATTATTTTTGCATTTAACAAAATCGACACTATCAATTTATTTGAAATTGTACCCTTTCATTTGCTTTTGATTTTTTTGCTCACTTTATTATTTTTGTCAAAAAAACCCAATAAACCGACAAATATTTAAAAGAGTTTAAACATAAAGTTCTGATGAAGGTTTTAATTGCTGATGATTCACAATTCATGAGAAAAGCAATAAGTCAGTTTGTAGAGGGCGATGTTGTAGAGGCGTCAAATGAAGATGAGGCGGTGAGGTTATACAAAGAGCATAAGCCGGACATAACTTTTCTCGATGTGATGATGGATGATACTGATAGTGGGGTAAAGGCCCTTAGAAGAATTAAAGAGGAGGAGCCTAATGCAAGAATTGTTCTTATTACTTCACTTCAAAAAGAAAATAATCTGGTTCAGGAGGCACTAGAGTTGGGGGTTGAGGGGTATATATCAAAACCTTTTGAAAAAGACCAGATAATGAAATTTCTTAATTAATTAATTATTTTAAAGGTATTTCTTCATTAATAGATTAATGATTTAATAACATATTGCCTTTAAGTTAAAACATTTTTCATGTTAAATGAACTGTCCTTTGCCTTTGTTTTATTATAGGATTTTTAAATATGATTTTTGAGAATTAAAAGAAATTGATTAAATGAAAAAATGAAAGATTTATCAGTAATCCAGCAGCTCAAGAATTTTTCCAAGCTCATCCAGATTTGAGCCAATTCCTGTCCAATTTTTGTTTTCCATGGAAACAAGTATATTACTGTAGTGCTGGTTAGCCTCCTGGATTAATTCAAGGGCACTTCTTTCCTCCTCATCAGGCCCTACCACTGTGATTTCTTCCTCTATGAATAAAGCTTCTAGAGCTACTGCAAGATTCTCACCCATCACGACACGGTTTCCGTCTGAAACGATTACCCTTTTTAATTGAGGTAATTTACCCTGGTCTGCCTGGAGGTATAAAGGCTCAACATAAAGTATTGAGTTTTCGATTGGTATTACCAAGAGATTACCCCTGATTACAGTGCTTCCCGCCCTTGACCACAGGCTTAACTGTTGTGAAATCTCAGTATTCTGATCTATCATAGCCTCGATCTGGGAAGGACCATAAGCTATCCTATCCTTTGGGAACCTGTACAAGATAAGCTCACCGTAATTTTCTCCATCGCTTCTTGCACCCAGCCATGAAACCATGTTATTCCTGGTTGTGGGGGTAAAGGTAGTCATAAGTATGAATTCTTCTTGGCTTTCGCCAGGAAGACTTAATATTGTATAGTAAGGCTCTACTTTTATAGATTGGCCGGTACCATAGATTTCTGTTGGCAAATCCCAGGCATCCTCCTTATTGTAAAACACTCTTGGATTTTCCATGTGATAGGTTTTCAGTAGATGTGTCTGTATCTCAAACAAATCAACAGGATATCTTATATGATCAAAGAGTGATTCAGGCATATCATCTATGTATTTGAACTGGCCCGGATAAATGTTTGAATATGTTTCCATGATTGGATTATCCTCGCTCATCATATAGTAAGTAACGTCGCCAGTGTAAGCGTCAACAACTATTTTTACTGAATTGCGCACGTAATTTATTCCTCTGCCAACATTTTCAGAATAAGGGTACCTTGAAGTGGTTGTATAGGCATCCTGAATCCAATAAAGACCACCATCAGCAATTACTAGGTAAGGGTCTGAATCAAGCATCAGAAACGGAGTAATTGTCCTTATCCTTTCCTGTACATTGCGAGTGTACATTATCCTGCTTTCATCTGTTATATCCTCAGTCATCATTATTCTTATGTCTGTGAATTTCACAGCCATCAGCAACCTCTTAAAAAATGAGTCAAGCTGGACACCGCCGTCCCCTTCATAATTTGTATAAACATTTTCATCTCCTTTAGGATAACTGAATTCTTCTGTTGCGGAATTCACGATAACATACCTGTTATCCCTCATGCCATAGTAAATCTCAGGCCTTTCAATTTTCAGGTTTTCATCCTCGACAGTATATCTAGGAGGGATATCTTTTATGAGATAGTCCGGCAGGCCTTCTGAAGTTACTTTGCTTGCAGGACTCATAACTGCCCCATAACCATGGGTGTAAACCAAGTGCCTGTTAACCCAGGTCCGTGCCCTGTCCCTTAACTGGTTCTGGTCCATTTCCCTGGCGGAAAGCATAACCTGAGTATAGTTGCCGGCGATTTCATACCTGTCTATATCAATATCACTTAAATCATAGTAAAGCCTAATCTCCTGCGTCTGCTTGTAAGTTTCCCTTAATGGCCTCCAATCCAGAAGCCTTATGTTGTTGATTGTGCCAGGATTGTTTTCAACCATCTCCTGTGTAATGCCCCTGTCAAAATCCATAAATTCCTCCTGCAATTCAAGGCCGAAAGCATTTCTCGTAAATTCAATGTTCCTTTGTATGTACTCTTCTTCAAGATTAAATTCGTTTGGGCTTACCCTAAGGGACTGGATTACCTGTGGAAGTAATCCTGCACCTGCAAAAAACAGCACGAGGTAAAAAGCAAACATATACATGAGAATTTTCCTTTTCTTGCCCACCAGCATGAAGCTTGAAAAAGCAAGAACTATTGAAAATATTATTAATATGGTTAATACAGGAAGAATAACATAAATATCAGTGTAGCCAGCACCGATTACTGCGCCGGTATCACTATACAATACCTCAAATCTGCTGATGTAATGCCTGAAAGCCAAAAGAAGGAAGAACAATGATAGTAACGCTGAAATATGCAAGAAAGTTTTCTTTTTGAGATTCCTAAGTTCTTTTTTAATGTTGAATTCCCTACTGAGATTATCAACGCTTTCCGTTTGCATACTGCTCTTGAATGCATTTACTATGAAATTTTGAAAATAATCAAAAATAACCATGAGTGCAGTCAAAAATAAAGTGATGGCTGCGAAATTCCATACAACTTCAAGGAATGGCAAAGTGAAAACATAAAAGGAGATATCATTCGTAAATACAGGGTCTGTTATGCCAAATGAAGCCTGCCGGAAGAATTTCATAATAGTAAGCCACTCCATGGAAATCAGCCTACCAACCAGCAATGCTGCAACTAAGGAGGCAATAATTTTTATCCTGAAAGTAAAAAAATGACCCTTTCCAGATGAAAACCATAGGTTAATCATACTAAATGCGAAAAACAAGAGGGCCGAAACAAAGAATACCAGCAGGAAAGCTTCAATATTTATGAGAAATATCTGGGAAAACCCTAAAGACTCAAACCACCAATAGTTTGTCAGCAACTGTGGCACTACTAAGATTAAGAATAAGGCCACGAATATAATTACCCCCCCGAGTATAGATCTTTTAGATACCAAGATGTGTGTGGGTAATTGAGCATATTTTTAAAACTTCCTATAAAAAAAACAATGATTATGTATTAGTGAGAGTCATAACAAAAATTTTGGGTTTATTAGTTGCAAGCCCTTCCCAAAACTTAAAGTAGGGGTACAATCCACTCTCTACGAGATTTTCAATAACAATAACATTTAAATAGCAAAGTATGTCTCGAATCTGCATGATAGATTTTGATAAGCTCAGAAAAGAAGTTTACGACAGATTGGCTGATGAGAATACAGGGCATGATTACAGCCACATTATGAGGGTTTTTAAATACGCCGTGCTGATTGCACAGGCAGAAGACAATGTTGACATGGATGTTTTGAAGGCAGCTGCATTACTGCATGATATAGCATATGCTGAAAATTTTGTAGAAGGAGAGTACGCTAAGAAGAGTGAATCGATTGCAAAAAACTTGTTGCAGGAGAAATACTTTTCAGAAGATAAAATTGAAAAAATTCTTAACACCATAAGGGACCACAATATATGGGTGCAATTCAACAGAGATGTTGATATTGAAACGAAAATATTAAGGGACGCAGACAGGCTTGATTATCTTGGATACACAGGAATTATAAGAGCGGTTGCACACGCGTCACATACAAAGAAAACTCCAATGACTGCCCTGCAGGAAACCGTAGAGTTTGAAAGCCAGTTTGAAACAGCAAAAGGAAAAGAGTTGTCTAAAGACAGGCTTAGGGTTTCAAAGGAGTTCTTGAAAGGTCTTGAAGAAGACTATTAATATATACGAGATTTTACAGGATTTTATTTACTGCTGCTTTTTTTCATTTTATTGATTTCTGATTTAATATGCTGTTAATTGTTATTGTTAGTTTAGACTTTTTAAAAAAAGAGAAGAAAATAAGCAATAGAATATAGATGCGTAAAACAAGTAATAGTAAAGTTATGATAATAAGATTAATGATAATAATAAGTAAAAATAATTGATAAAAAATTTATTTACTTATTTATTCTTCAGCAGGAAATAAATACCAAAGGCAATCAGTGCAATAGCTGCAAAGACAGCCAAAGCTATTTCCAGAGGGAAATTTCCACCTGCTCGCTCGTTCACACTCAGATTCACTTGCTTTTGTTCCACAATAACCTGATTGTTATAAACCCCCCTGATCTCCATTTCTAATATATGTTGCTTTTGCAGTGCTTCAGAGTCCACATCAAAAGTAACTATGGCTTCACCCTCTTGCCCTGCTTCAAGAGTTCCTATGTAGTCTGAGTTCTCATTGAATTCAAATGGCTGAGCTAAGTCTCTAAAAGCATGCACCGAAACAGATGTTGCTTTTTTTCCGCCAATGTTTTTTATTTTCATTCTAAGTTCTCCTGAGTCCCCTGCACCAAATGAAACAGGGTCATATGAAGTTATTTCAAATTCCGGCTTGGGCTTAAGATATAAACTTAAAGGAATCTCTTTTACATTGTATTCATTTTTATCGGGTTTCTTATATTGCAAATCAACAACAAAATCATACCAACCGGCTTCCATTTTATCATCGATATCAAGGTAAAGGATGCCTTGCTTACCCTGGCCGTTTGGAATCATGCCCAACATTGCTTCGTTTGAATTGGTATAAGAGGGAGTAAAGCCCTCTGGTGAATCAAGAGAAATTTTTACATTTTCAGCACTATCATCCCCAATGTTTTGGAGTTCTACATTTAATTCCACTTCATCAAGCCCGCTTTGTAAAGATCTTGGGGTTGTTCTAATGCTACCCAAAACAAGATTAGGGTCCCTTGCTTCATCTACTCTTATATTGTATTTTTTTGACTGCCATACGCTGTCATCATCATACCTCTTCTGCAATTCAATCTCATAATCCTCCTGTGATGCATCTTCATGAACCCTGAGCTTGTAGTGAAGTATGTAATGATTATCCTCACCTGAGGCTCCTTTCCACCATCCAACATTCTTTACAGTGCTGTGACCTGGATAAATTGAAAAAGGGTATTCTGTCTTAAGGTTATAGGTGAGGTTTTCTATGACACCTTCACCACTTTTTGTTACCTTCCACCTGAGATCAAATGTCTTGCCCGGCTCAGCAGGGTCTGGATCCTGGCTCATAAGAACTTCATTAGTAAAGGGGATTTCTCTGAAATCATTACCTGAAGAAGTTGTGGTTCCTTGGGACATTTGTGTCTCCGTTGTGTAAGAAGCTTCTGATACAGGAATCATAAAACCTATACCGAATATTCCTATTAGTAATAGCGAAATGATGAAATTATTTTTTTGTGACATTTTTTTTGACCTCCTTTGTTTTTGAATTTTTTTAGATTTAATATTTTTTTTTAGGTTTCTTTTTATTCTAAAATTTTCACCAAGTACTGAAATTGCCGGAACAATTGTTATTGCTGTTAAAAAGCATGCGGCCACACCATAGCTCATCATTGTTCCAAGCTCTTTCATGACAGTAATATCACCCATTGACATTGCCCTGAAGCCAATCAGTGCAGCCATTGTTGTTGTAAACATTGGTACAAAAACTTTTTCGAGAGTTTCTGCCATCGCTTCATTTGGGTTAAACCTGGTAAGCTCCTGCCTGAACCTGGATATAGTCTGTATCCCAAAATCAATACCTATACCCATTATCATTGACATTGCACCGGTAGTTGCAGGAGTTATTTCATAGCCGGCAAAACCAAAATACCCGTAAGTCCAGATTATTCCGGCAATTATAACTGCTAAGGGTGTAAGGGCATAACGTACTGAGCCAAACAATAAAAGAAGAACCAAAAGGATTCCAATGATTGAAAACATTGAAGTTCTTTGCATATCCGGCCCAAGCTCATCTTCAATAACAGGTCCTATTGCAACCATACCGGAGGGCTGTACTTTAAGAGGAACAGGCTTTTGGACGCCATCTATAAGCCTCTGTAACTCCTCCACGATTTCTTTATCATTATAATCACTATTAAGATTCAATCTTATCAACGAATGACTGAAATCATCACTAATATAATTAGAATATAGTTCGTTTTCGGAAACAAGTTTTTTTATCATCACTTCTGATTTTGGAAGCCTGCCATCATTATCCGCCCTGAGAAGTTTTGAAAGGCTGTTTACACTTTCAACAACCCTTATTTCTTCAGAAATGAGTGTCAAAGTATTTATGTAGTCAATGACAACAGGAGTCCTTAAATCCTGAATTCCGCCGGGTGCATCATTATCAATTTCAATTGAGATTAATATAAAATCGCTTCCGCCAAAATCATTACCGATGATATCAAAAGCCATTTTAACATCATAATCATCAGGTATCATGTCTTCATTATCCATAGATTTAGTGGTTATGTTACCGGCCTGCATTATCGCAATTAAAGTTATTATAAAAGTCACCAATAGAACCTTGAAAGGATTGCATGAGATTAATCTGGCGTATCCCCTTATTGCCCTTCTGGCCCAGATCTTCATTCCGTAACACCCCTAATCCTTTCCTCATTGATAATAATTGCAGGAAGTACTGCAACAGTAGATAATATACAATAAAAGATCCCGATTGCGAGGCTTGTGCCAAGGTTGTTCATCATTGGTATTATTGAAAGCGTAAGGGCTAAAAAGCCTATAATGGTTGTGCTGCCGGAACCTATAATTGCGGCCCCAACCTTTGGAAGTGAGTTTTTAAGTGCATCAAGCTGACCGCTTTTTTTTCTTTCCTCCCGGAAACGACTGAGAACAAAAACACCGTATTCCACACCAAGGCCAAGTACCATCGCTCCAAGACCTGCAGTGGCAAATGATATTTTTATGTTAAGCCATCCTAAGGTGCCACCAGTCCAAATGATTGCCAGAAGAAGGCTTAATGCCACCATTGAAGCCCTCCTAAAGGATCGCTGTATAACTATAAGAAGGATGTAAATCAAAAGAAAAGCAATTGATAAAGTGTATATTGCATCCCTAACCAGAATTTCAAGGATTGTATTCATAAGGGGTGGCTGCCCGGTTATCATTACTTTAGTGCCGGGAGGTGTTGAGAGGGCATGTAATTTTTCTTCTATCATCCGGCTAAGGGATTTTATTTCTTCTTCACTGGAACCAACATCTGTCATAAGCATAACAATCGTTTTTTTCCTATCCTTACTGACAAGGTCAGCGGCCTGAGGATTATTTTCCAATAGTTGAACAACAGATTCTGTAGTTAGTTCGCCGTGCTGCTGTTTTGCAGCCTCAACCATTGGAGCTATTGAATTTATTGAATCAATCTGGCTTTCTGTCTTGAATACGGATTCAAGGTTAACAATATACTCCAAAATAACCGGGTCAAGAATATCTTTTGGAGTCTGCTGTACATTCAGGTTTTCATCAAGCTTGAACAAAAGAAAAACTATGTCCTGCCCGCTAAATTTGTTTTCAATCCTATCGTTGGTCTTAAATGCAGGAAGGTGCTGAGGCATCTGCTCCATCACATCACTTTCAAGTTCGATATTTGAGATTCCAAAACTAATGAAGATAGTGAAGATGAGTATTCCTACGAATAATTTTATGGAATGCCCATAAATAAATCCAGAGTATTTTTCAAGTATTTTTTCAAGTTGCCCCATTTTTTATTCTATTTCTTTTGCTAAAGTAATTTATGATGTGTTTTGTGTGATTGTTATTAGTTTCTTTACCCTTTCAATAAATTTTATATTTAAAAGAAAGGCATTCAATTTTTCATTCTTAACCTCTTAAGCTTGTTATTTGCCTGGTTTATAATTCCCCTTATTTTTTGCTCTTTTTTCTTAAAGTCATTTTGTTTCATCAAATAAGTAAGATTCAGATTAAATTCCTTCAGCAGGTCACTGTTTCTTATCAGGTCACTTTCGTTGATGTCAGGACATTTCAAATCACTGGCTTCAACCTTATCAAGAATCTTATTCATGCTCTGGCAGCGATTTATTATTTCTTCTTTTTCAATCTTAAACCTGATGATTGCATTCTTACCTTTTTTAGTAAGGCGATAAATCTTTTTCACTCCTATTTTTTTGTAAGAAATAATATTTTTTTCATTTAGGGTTTTTAGCAATGGGTATACAGAGCCGGGAGAGGGTTTTTTACCTGTTTTTTGCTTTATAAAATCCATGAGCCCATAACCTGACATATCTTCTGTCAAAAGCCCCTCCATAATCAGAATCTTCAAAAACCCCCTAAGCATATCGAACACCGATATATCGTTTACCGATATGATATTTAAATTTATTTGTTATTTGTTAATTGTTAATTGTTATTTTTTAATTGTTATTTGTTAATTGTTAATTGTTATTAATTAGGATATCCAATGTTTCCTGAA
>CAYOOQ010000008.1:12887-16572 GCA_964405675.1 uncultured Methanosarcinales archaeon
TTGTTATTTGTTAATTGTTAATTGTTATTAATTAGGATATCCAATGTTTCCTGAATGTTGCTAATAATTTTTTGAAGATATTTGATAATCACAAGTTGATATTCACAAGTCATATGTGATTTTGTATGTTTCATTTTTGTATCTGACTCTAACAAAATAACAGAAATTGACAACAAACGTGAGAATAACCCATGGAATTTATAAATGAATAGTATTTTCCGGAATGTAATGCCAAAAGAATTGATAATTGTTGGAACGAGCCATATCGCAAAGCAAAGTAGTGAAAAGGTAAGAAAGATAATAGATGAAGATATGCCGGATGTTGTTGGAGTGGAGCTTGATTTGATGAGGTACAAGAGCCTTATTTCAAAGGAGCATCAGAAACAGAAACAAGGAACTTATTCAAGCATAAGAAGAGTAGGGGTAAAGGGTTTCGTTTTTGCTTCTATAGGGTCTTTTGCAACCAAAAGGCTTGCTAAGTACGTTGGAACTGACCCAGGGGTTGATATGCTGGAAGCTGTAAGAGTTGCCCATAAAAATAAAATAAAGGTTTATCTTATTGACCAGAATATTGATATAACGCTTTCGAAATTTTCAAAATCATTAACAGCAAGGGAAATCGGAAGGTTTTTTCTTGATATGATTAAGGGAATTTTTAATCCTAAGGGAGAGCTCAAAAAGCTTGGAATAAAAAGATTTGACCTTAACACGGTGCCGGGGGAAGAAATAATCGAAAAGATGATTGCCTATATGAAAAAAAGATATCCAAGCGTTTATAAAGTCCTTGTTCACCAGAGGAATATCGTAATGTCAAAGAGGATTATGAAGCTCATGGAGCTTGAGGATGTTAATAAGATGGTTGCTGTCGTGGGTGCAGGACACCAGGCGGGCATGAAAAAGATTCTTGAAGAGCAGGCAAATGCTGCATTTACCATCAAAATCACATGAACAATTTAAAACTCAGAGCGCTTTATAATTTAGACCGCTTGTTAACTCTTATTGGTCAGCATGATATGATTTTTACATATTAACACTTGAGGAAATTAATGGAGAGATCAGATTCTAATGAGAACAATAAAAAAGTGAACAAAAAAAGCAAAAACAAAAGCAAAATTTTTTAAAGTAATATTCTAATAAGTATCGTAATGGAGCTATGGTTTAGGATAAGGGACTTTTTCAGGTACACGAGACGGGAAAAAAGAGACTTGATTTTAGCTGTGCTCGTGGTTACTTTAGCATTTGCATACAATGACGGCAGGGAGACCTTTATACCTGCTAAATGGGCTGTTAATTTTCTGGTTGTACTTTTCTTTGTTTATCTAAGTCTAATGTTCCGTACAGCTGCACAAAAAATTGTTGCCCTTCAAAACGGTTTTACGACTGAATTCAGGTGCTGGCCTGTTGGGTTGGTGATAACAGCAATCATTACGTTGCTTTCAAACGGAAATTTGCTTGTGATATTGCCGGGAGGAATTATCCTCTATCATATGACGCTTTTAAGAATGGGAAAATTCAGATATGGTGAGAATATTACTTCCAGAGGGATGATTGCCGCCAGCGGTGCTTTTGCCAATCTTGTTCTCGCAACAATCGCCCTGACATTTTCTGCCCAGTTGGGAATATTTCCGGAATTGTTTAATGAGCTGGCATACATAAACTTCGTGCTTATAATATTCACATTGCTACCGCTTCCAAGAATGGATGGGATCCATCTTTTTTTTATGTCAAGGCTAACTTATGTGTTCGTATTTTCAACATTAGTTGCATATATTTTATTAACATTTGCTGGGGTCTATTCGTGGATATTGGCATTTTTCATAGGAGTTATTTGCTGGCTGCTGTATTACATAAACTTTGAGCAGGATTAGGATTGAAATGGTATTATCAAAAAACAAAAAAGGAGTGACGGTTTACAAGGACTGGGCTGAAATGGTCAGCCTGCTGCTCCTGGTGGTGGGTTTCGCGTTGTCAATAGCTTCAGATTCAATCGTGATAACCTACATAATCCTTGTGCTTTGTGGTTTTCTAGTGGGCAGGGTATATTATTTCAGAGAAAAAAACATAAAATTCCCATTTTACCTGATTGTTGCTTTTTTCCTGTTAGGATATGTCATAGGAGTGAAGGTGAGAGACAGAGGTGGGTTTTTCCTTAGCTTTTTTTTCTTCTTCCTGGGGGCATATATAAGTTATGCATTACATGAGAGACGATACTTCAAATAACATTTTTAGTGAGATATTGAGATGGACTACCCTAAACTTTAAAAATAACCGCCTTTTTACCTTTTATCATGGCAGAGCTTAATTTACCTAAAAGATACGACCCTAAAGAATCTGAAAAGAAATGGCAGGAGTACTGGGAGAAAGCAAAAATAAACGATTTTAACCCGGAAGATACCAAAAGAATATATTCAATTGACACCCCTCCCCCTACAATGTCCGGGAGGATGCATATAGGACATGCGTTTTCTTACACGCAAAATGATTTTATTGCAAGATTCCAAAGGATGAGGGGGAAAAATGTGTTTTTTCCTTTTGGAACAGATGATAATGGGATTGCTTCTGAAAGATTCGTTGAAAAAGAGCTTAATATAAAAGCCACTGATATGAAAAGAAGTGAATTCACAAAGCTCTGCCTTGAAACACTTGAGAAAACAAGGCCAGGATTCATACAGGATTGGAAGGACCTTGGGATTAGCTGTGACTGGAATATATTTTATTCAACAATCAGTGACCATTCAAGGAGAATATCCCAATGGTCATTTCTGGACCTTTATAAAAAAGGGAGGGAGTACAGGAAAGATGCACCTTCACTTTACTGCCCGGAGTGCCAAACTGCGGTTTCGCAGGTGGAGTGTGAAGATAAAGACCAAGACTCATATTTCAGTGATATAGTTTTTAATATTGATGAAGAAGATGTTATTATAGGTACCACGAGGCCAGAGATGCTACCTGCCTGCGTAGCTGTTTTTTATCATCCAGAAGATGAAAGATACAAAGAATTTGAAGGGAAAAAAGCAAAAGTTCCGCTGTTTGACCTTGAGGTGCCAGTTTATGCAGACAAAAGAGTTGATAAAGATAAGGGAACAGGGCTTGTTATGTGTTGTACTTTTGGTGATCAGACAGATATGGAGTGGTATTTTGCATATAACCTTCCGTTAAGAACTGCCATCAGCCAGGACGGCAAATTAACTGATATCGCTGGAAAATACAAAGGTCTGGGTGTGAAGAAAGCAAGGGAAAACATACTGGAAGATCTTGATAAGGAAGGATTGCTGGTGGAAAAAAAGCCTATAACCCACAGTATAAAGGTACATGAAAGATGCAAGCATGAAATAGAGATTATCCATACTAAGCAATGGTTCATCAAATATCTGGATATAAAGCAGGATATGCTGGACTGGGGTGCTGAACTCAACTGGTATCCAAGACATATGAAAGTCAGGTACGACCATTGGGTGGAGGGGCTCCAGTGGGATTGGCTGATTTCAAGGCAAAGGTTCCATGGAGTGCCAATACCTGTTTGGTATTGTAAGGAGTGCGAGCATGTGATTACTGCTAATGAAAAGGACCTGCCGGTTGACCCATTAACTGATGAGCCGCCAGTTAAAAAATGTACTGAGTGCGGATGTTCCGAACTGGAACCTGAAAATGATATTTTTGATACATGGGCAACTTCCGCGTTAAC
>CAYOOQ010000008.1:16672-18963 GCA_964405675.1 uncultured Methanosarcinales archaeon
TCTAAGCTGGGTGATGATCTGCCATTCCAGGAAAAGGATCTTGTTACTGGAAACAAGACCATCACAAAGCTCTGGAATGCCTCAAAATTTGCTATAATGCACCTTTACGGTCATGAAATAAGAAGACCTGAAAAGTTTGAAGCGGTTGATTTGTGGCTGCTTTCCAAAATGAACAGGATGGTAAAAGATTCAACTGATGCATTCAAAAAGTATGAGTATTCAAAAACAAAATCAATGGCGGATTATTTTTTCTGGCATGATTTATGTGATAAGTATCTTGAGTACATAAAGCACAGGATCTACAATCCAGAGGAGTATTCAAAGGATGCAATTGACTCAGTAAGATATACATTGTATCATGCAGTGCTGACTTCATTGAAATTGTTTGCTCCCATAATGCCTCACATAACTGAGGAGATATACCAGCTTTATTTTGCAAAAAAGGAAAACAAAAAGAGCATACATGTATCAGACTGGCCGGAGTGCGATGCGGACCTGATTGATGAAGAAGCTGAAAAGACGGGAGAATTGCTGGAGTACATTGTTGATGCAGCAAGAAAAGCTAAGTCAGAGCAGAACCTAAGCTTGAAAGAACCAATTAAGAGGATAGTACTAAAATCAAAGTTGCCTGAATCCCGCTTTGAAAAGATCAAAAATGATATCCTCAATATAACAAAATCTGAAGAGATAGAATATGAGGAACTGCCGGAGAATTCAAAAGCAGATCATGGACATGTAATTGACTTATAATGGAAGAGTAGGAGAAAACAAAGCAGGGAAGGAAACATACATGATTTGGTCAATTTACGAAACATTTATTAATTTTTTTGATTTTACATAGTAAACTTATTTTAAAAGGGGTGAATATAATGACAAAAACAAAGAAAAGCAAGAAGAAATCAAGTTCTTCAAAAAAGGCTGCTTCTAAGGTATCACATTCAAAAAAAGAAGATAGTCCTGTCTGTAAAAAGATCCAGGAAAATTCGGGATATATGTGGGCTCTTGCAGCAGTGTTCATAGCAATAGTTTTTATGGTTGTTGTGCTGTCAGCAATAATGGAGGAAGCAGATGAAGTGAAAGTCAAAGAAAAGACTACATCGGACGAAATATTATTCATTAATTCTGTCGCATGCCATGAGGCCTGTGATCAATTGAGACCTTTGGTAAAGGAAGTTGCAGATATGGCAGACGCTGAGTTCAGGGAAATTACGACAGATATGGAAGTTGAGATTCCAGGGTACATGGTAATTATGGATGAGGATGCTAAAACCTTCCTACAGGGAATAATGGACGAAGGATCATTTTTGAACCAGATGTGTGATATAACTGAAAACGAAGATATTTGTGATAAGCTTTCAGAAAGACAACAACAGGGAGCAACAGGACCTGTCGGTAGTGCTGAAATGGCGTCTTTCAATGAATGCCTCGCTGAAAATGGTGTTGTTATCTACGGCTCAAATAGTTGCCCTTACTGCAGGGACCTGGTAGAAAGCCTTGGAGGTCATGAAGCAGCGAACCCTGTTTATGTTGAGTGCACTGAGCAAAGGGAAAAATGCGATCAAGAGGCTAAAACAGGATATGTTCCCGAAGTCCAGATAAACGGCGAAGTTTATGATGGGCCAAGAACACCAGAAGGCCTTGGACAGGCTGTAGGTTGTGCATTGTAATAAAGAACAATTTATTTTTTTCTTATTCTCTTGTTTACTTAGTATGGAAAAGGAACACAAAAAATATACATTTTTATTGTTCTACTAGAATCAGTTTTGAGCTCACAGATAATCAGTCTTGAGTTTTGAGTTTACAGTTCTGAGTGCTCAATATCGCTATCCATCCATAAATCTTCAACACCAAGTTCTTCTCAAACCAGTTCTTCAAAGCACAATTCTTCAAATCCCAGTTCTTATATAGGCAATAAACCTCGTAACTCAAAACCCTTAACCGTCATTAATTCCTTAATCTTCAACATCCGGTTCTTCACAACACAATTCTTACAAAATCAATTCTTCAAATCCCAGTTCTTATATAGGCAATACACCTCAAAACTCAAAACTCACTACTCAAAACTCTCTCTTCTCAAAACTCAGAACTCATCTCTTATGGATTTTGTTTTTTAAACATATGAGGATTTTTGTCTGCAAAAGATTTTATTAGCCTGTCAAAAATAAATCCTTTTTTACCATGCTTGAGATAGAGATATCCAAGTGTGCAGGAGAACAAGGCACCAATTGAGTCAGCGATCAGGTCCCGCATAGTATCCATCACCCCCAGCCTTGTATCTCCTCCGAGATCCC
>CAYOOQ010000009.1:0-4905 GCA_964405675.1 uncultured Methanosarcinales archaeon
TGAAGGAAAAAATCAAAGTCTTCTTCCTTTACGACAGCTCCGGCAGCATTTTCATGTCCTCCGCCGTAGGCCCCTTCAAGCCCTTGTATGGCTTCTTCTATCATTGGCGGCAGGTTATATTTGGCGGCCCTGAGGCTGCATTTCATTTCGCCGGATTTTTTCCTTGCTATTATTATTATTTTTTCAGGGTATCTATAAAGAAGCTCATTGGCAAGATCCCCTGTATAAGATGTGGTGTCCTCTGAATAATTAAATACGATGAATTTGCTTCTACCGGCTTTTTTCTTGGCATCATTGATAAGTTTTTGGTATTCCTTGTCAATCTTTTCAAATTTTTTGTAGACATACTTTCCTTGGGGGGTTTCCTGGTTTAGGATTTCATAAGGGCTTTTTATTCTTGAAAGAATTTTCACATACTTTATGGCGTCCTTGTGGGTGCCTTTTAATATGAATGATAAGATCCTGCAGAGCTTTCCAAGGTTAGTGTTAAAGAGGGCTTCTTCGGGCCTGTTGACCTGGTCCGGCAGAAGGTCCTTGTAATCTTTTGTGAGCTCTTCCCTTTCTTTTTCAGGGGGCAGATACCAATCGCTCACCATGCCTGCCAACGCAATCCATTGGTTCTCCATTACCACTTTGTAAGCCAGGTATGCGACAGGAGGGTTACTGTTTTGCTTGTATTTTCTGGGGTTAAAATATTTTATATTTTTTCTTTCATAGGGTCCGTGGTGGTCTATCCATATTATGGGTACGTTGACATTATCTATAAATTCCTGTGTAACATCAGCAATGTCAAGAACAAATATTTTATCGGGGTTGTATTCATTAACCTTTCTCATGTACTTCATATCTATTTTAGGTGTGCTCTTGACTATGACGCCATTTCCCTCTAGTTTGTACTTGTAAAGCAGCAGGAATGAGCAAAGTCCGTCAGGGTCATCATGGAAGAGATATAGTGGATTCTGGCAATTATCAAGCTCTTTTCTGATTTCCCTGTAATCTTTATCCTTTAATTCAACCATTATGTGGTTTGTAAACAGATTATATTTAAAAGTTATTATTTGCGATGGTTTTTATGGTTGATGATTTAAAGAAAAAATGATTAGTAACCACACAACTTTTGTTTATTGGTTTTTATTAAGGATATCACGATGGAGTTTATTTGGAACCAATATTTACTAATGTTTGACTCTTGATTACCAGTCAATATCAAAGATCTGGTCTTCTCGCTTTTATATTTTTTGTCTTTTGTTTAAAATAAAGAAATGAAATGAATGAAAAAAATAAAAAAAAGTAAAAAAGGTTATTTATTTGAATGGACATTCAACACTCATAGCACGCCTGTGGTTGCCTTTTCCCATCCCGAATTCGTCTCTAAGTTCTTGTACTCTTTCGTAGTTTCCCTGCTCTTTGGCTTCAAGCATTATGTTTCTGAATTCAGCTCTTTCAGTGTGCCTGTTGGTTCGTTCATCAAATCTTTCCTGGGAAATACGATCTTCCTTGATGGATTTCCAGGTTTCAAAATCGTCGTTTGCAACAGCTGTTGAAAGGGTTCCCCTTTCTTCCTGGCTCAATGCATTCTTGAAATTTCCTGCTGAAACCATTGCGGCTCCAAGGGCTGAAATCAACACAAGAACCAATATTCCTAAAATGTGGTTTTTTTTCATTGTTTGTACCTCCTTTGTTGTTTTTGCATAGAAAATGAGTTGTGTCTTTTAAGGATGGTGGACTAAAAATCCACACAAAATATAAATACTCTTTAGGCTTTTTGAGCTCATGTTAGGGGAGATGGGCTACGGAATGGGTAGGATTATCAAACCAGGTCTTTCAGCTGAATTGATATATTCTTTTGCCATAATTGCCTGTTGTCTCATGATTTATTTTGGAACCAGAGAAATTTATGAGCTGAGTACGCACAAGGGAATAGGGTATTTCAGGCAAGCTTTCTTGTTTTTTGCTTTTGCTTATTTTTTCAGAAGCTTTATAAAAATAATTATATTTTATTTCAATGCATATGGTTTGTTCCAGATTCCTCCAAGACTGCTAAATCCTCTTGTGACTGAAATTACACTTATTTTTTTTATGTATTTTGGCTCAATGGCAGTGTTTTATCTTCTTTATAGTGTCTTATGGAAGAAGTTCAATGATAAAATGATTTATTTGTTTCATCTTTTTGCCATTTTTATGGCCTTGTTTGGTGTTCTTTCAAAGAATCCTTATTCTTATATTGCTCTTAATCTTATTTTGTTCTTATTTATCGTTATAGTAGTTTTAATTTCTTATTTTGATCAGAGAAAGAAAAATAAAAGAAAGAGTTTTAATCTTTATACGATTTATGTATTGCTCTTATTTTTTTGGATTTTAAATATTATCGATATACTTATTCCTTTTTTTCTGAGTACTTTCCAGGTTTTTGTTTATATGATTTCGTTAGGTATTTTTTTCCTGATGCAGTATAAGGTTCTAAAAAGAGTTGGTAACTAAGATGGCAAGAAGGGGAAAGCTCGAAATTATAAGGGATGTAATGGAGATAATCCGTGATAATCATAGTATAAGACCTACTCCTCTGCTTAGAAAATCAGGTATATCTTCTTCAAGATTCAGGCTTTATTATGATGAGCTTTTGGATAACGGGTTTGTACAAGAAACTTTGGTTGATAAGAAAGGAAACAAAAAAATAACCCTTACAGAAAAGGGCTTTAGATTTCTTGAAAAATATAAGACAATTGCTGAATTCATTGATGAGTTTGATTTATGATTTCTGGAATTATTGTTATTATTATTGTTATTATTATTAATTTACTTTAGAACAAGGCGGACTTTTAGTATCCTGTGGTCTTTTATGTCAAGGACTTTTAATGTGAATTTCTTTTGTTCTATTTTCTCACCTTTTGAAGGAATCCTATCCATCTTTTCAAGGACATAGCCTGAGATTGTTGCTACGTTATTTTTGCCTCTTATTTTTCTCCCCGTGGTTTTTTTGATTTCTTCAAGGGCAGTCTCTCCGTTTATGTCGTATGTGTTTTTGTCAATTTGCTTTATGCTTTCCTGGATTTTATCAGTCTCGTCGTAAATTTCACCAACTATTTCTTCCAGTACGTCTTCTAATGTAACCAGCCCTACGAGATCGCCGTATTCATTGATTACTGTTGCTATGTGCACCTTTTTTTTCTGGAAATCCTGCAGCAAAAGGTCTGCTTTTTTTGTTTCGGGAACAACAAAGCATTCTCTTGCTATTTCTTTTGCCTTTTTGTCAAGTGTGTTTCTTGAAGCTTCTTTGAGAACGTCTTTTGTGTATAATATGCCTGTCACTTTTTCATTTTTGTATACGGGAAGCCTTGAATGTCCGGAATTTATTATGGTGTCAATGACATCTTTTATTTTTTTGTCGCCATCAATGGTTATCATGTTTATTTTCGGAACCATTATGTCTTTGATTAATATGTCATTCATCTTGAAGATGTTGTTTATCATTTCTTTTTCATCTTTTTCAATGCTTCCTATTTCTTCTCCTATGTTGACGAATGATTTTATTTCATCTTCAGTGATAAGAGGGCCATCATGCTCTCCACCGAATATTCTTGTAATTCCTTTTGTTAGTTTATCAGAAACCCATAATACCGGTTTAAGGAATTTGCTAAGATAATAGATGAATTTAGCTGAAAAAGAACAAAGGACCTCTGCTTTTGCCATTGCAATGCTTTTCGGGGTTATTTCGCCAAATATTAAAATTGTTAAGGTCATGGCTCCTGTTGCAATCCCGACTCCTGCGTTTCCAAAATGGCTTATTGCAAGGGATGTTGCGATGGCTGAAGCACCTACGTTTACAAGATTATTTCCAATTAGCAGTGTACTTATTAATGTATGGGGGTCATCTTTTAGTTTTGATACAAGTTCAGCATTTTTTTGTTTTTTTTTAACCATGCTTCTTAGCCTTACTTTATCAAGGCTGACAAAAGCTGTTTCTATACCTGAGAAATATCCTGAAAGTATAATCAAAACCCCAAGCAGCGCTATCTCTATTCCCGACATCTTAAACCACTTTGCTAGAATGCCCCATTTTCTTCTGTTCTTTATCAGGGCAGAATGAATTTACACGCTTTGGTGACATTTTTTTTGGCAGAACCATTTGTTTTGCTTTTGTATTTTATTTTTTGTTTGGTAATGTCTTAATCTTATCAAAAAGTGAATAACTCTTTTTTTATAAACTTTACTCTTATTTTATGTTTTTCTTGCGATTTTTTTGAAATTATTTCTTTAATTGTTCTTTTCGTCGGCAGTTTTTTATCTGGATTGTATTTTTACTGCATTTTTCTCTTTGTTTTCTTGTTATTTGTTGTTTTTTTCTTTGTTTTTGCTTTTTTAGTTGCAGTTGATTTTTTAACGGTTTTTGAAGCTTTAGGTGTTTTTGTTTTTTTTGTTGTAGTTGTTTTTTTTGCCATTTTTGGCTTTTTGCTTGTATTTTTCTTTGTTGCTTTTGTAGATTTTTTTGTTGTTTCTTTATTTGTTTTTGTTGCAGTTGTTTTTTTCTTTGCAGTTGTTTTTTTTGTAGATTTTTTTGCTTTTCTTTTTGTGGCTTTTTTATTGTCTTCTTGAATGCTCTTAGCCAACTCTTTTGCTTCTTTCATGAACTGCCTGTGCTCTTCTTCAATCTCTTTTTTTGTTGGGATGTGTTTTTCTTCTTCCTTCCTGGCCTTTCTTAAAAGCCACCATCTTTTTAGTTTTTGAAACATGGATTTCGTTGGTTCCTGAAAATATATAAATATTGTGGTGGATTGACGTTGCCTGGAATAAGAGTTATTTGCGGTGGACAAAATCTATAAGATATTTACATATTAGATTATTATAACAGTCTTGATGGAATATTAATAATAATAAAATTGATAATAATAAAATTGATAATAATAA
>CAYOOQ010000009.1:5005-16616 GCA_964405675.1 uncultured Methanosarcinales archaeon
CTTGATGGAATATTAATAATAATAAAATTGATAATAATAAAATTGATAATAATAATAATAATAAAATTTAAAATGAATTGCGCAATACTTACATGAGATGATAGAGCATACAATCAATCCGGTCCTAATTGAGATCGGTAGTTTTGAAATAAGGTACTACGGCTTGATTTATCTTGTGGGGCTTTTTCTTGGATATTTGATAATAAATTCTCTTAAGGAGGAATTCGGCATTAATCTTACCAGGGAGCAGGTTCTTGATTATGTTATCTATCTTGCCTTTGGGCTTTTGATTGGGGCCAGGTTATTTTATTTTGTGTTCTACCATCCATGGGTTTTTTGGGAGGCGCCACTGGATGTTCTGAAGCTTTGGCAGGGGGGAATGTCTTTTCACGGTGGTTTGATTGGAGCTGTTATTGCTGGTATTATTTTTTGCAGGAGATACGGTTTGCCGGTTTATAAGATGGCGGACCTTACCATAATTCCAACGGCTCTGGCACTGGCTTTTGGCAGGCTTGGAAATTTTATCAATGGCGAGCTTTATGGCAGGGTTTGGGAGGGAGGTTTCCTTTGTGTAGATTATTCCAATAATACTCATTTGCAGAATCCTCCTGAAGGTTGCAGGTACCCTTCACAGATATTGGAGAGCATGAAAAATCTCTTGATTTTTGGGACTTTGTTGGTGCTTAAAAATAAAAGATTTCCTGATGGTTTTCTTTTTTGGATGTTTGTGGGGATGTACGGGTTTTTTAGGTTTTTAATAGAGTTCGTGAGGATGCCCGACCCTCAGATTGGCTTGTTCTTTGGTTTTTTAACTATGGGTCAGTTATTATGCATTCTGATGATGGCTGTTTCTTCATTTATGATTTTTAGAATGAAAGCTTTTAAATAGTTAAAATTTATCGAGTGATAAAATGGAAGACTGGATAAAAGCTGGGAAAATTTCAAAGGAAGTCAGGGAATATGCTAAAACTCTCGTCAGGCCTGGGATGAAATTAATTGATGTGGCTGAAAAGATTGAAGCGAAGATAATTGAGTTGGGTGGGAGTGTTGGTTTCCCTGTGAACATCTCCCTTAATGATGTTGCTGCTCATTATACGCCTGTTTTTGATGATACTCTGGAATTTAAGGACCAGGTGGTGAAGATTGATATAGGGGTTTGTGTTAATGGAGCTATAGGGGATTCAGCTTTTACTGTGGATTTATCAGGGAATTATGAAAAATTAGTTAATGCAAGTGAGGAGGCGCTGAAGAACGCTTCCAGTATTCTTAAGCCAGGGGTTACTCTTGGTGAAATAGGCAGGACTATTTATGATACTATTAGTTCGTATGGGTTTACCCCTGTGAAAAATTTGTCGGGACACGGTCTTGGTTTGTACAACATTCATTCATCCCCGCAAATACCTAATTATGATACTAGTGATCCTACAAGGCTTGAGAAGGGGATGTTTATTGCGATTGAGCCTTTTGCAACTAACGGGAATGGGCTTGTGAAAGAGTCGGGAGAAGCTATGATTTTTTCACAGGTTGCAAAAAAGCCAGTTCGGGACCCTACTGCGAGAAAATTGCTGGCGGATATTATGAAGCTAAATGGTCTGCCTTTTGCAAGCAGGCATTTCGCATCTAAATATGGGGATGGCAGGCTTAAGCTGGCTCTTCGTTCATTGAAGCAGGCAGGGATAATACATTCTTATCCTCCTCTGGTGGAGGTGAACAATGGGATGGTGTCACAGGCCGAGCATTCTTTTTACATAGATGATGAGGTTATTACTCTAACTGATTAATTTTTACCTCTTTTTCTTCTCCTGTTTCCATGTCTTTTATTTTAACACACCCTTTTTTATATTCGTCTTCTCCTATAAATACTACTTTTCTTGCATTGGCTGCGTTTGCTGCTTTTAGCTGCTTGTTTAAATTTCTTCCCATGAGGTCTATTAAGACTGTGTTGTTCTTTCTTAATTTGTTAGCGATTTTTATTGCTTCTTTTTTGTAATCTTCTGTGATGCTTACGATGAAATAGTCGTATTTTTTATTGTATTCCGGCAGAAGCCCTTTTTTTTCAAGGAAAAGGCTTACTGTGGAATAACCTATGCCAAAACCTGTTGCCGGGCATTTTTCTCCTCCGAAGATTTCCATCATATTATCGTATCTGCCGCCGCCGCACAAGGATCTTAGCTCTTCTTTTGAATCAAAAATCTCAAAAACGTTGCCGGTGTAATAATCAAGACCTCTTGCAACACCCAGGTCAAATCTTATGAAGTCATTGAATACCAGTTCCATTAGAAGTGATAATTCATTGTAGCCTTCTTTGGCAGTGTCATTTGAAATAATATCTTTAATTTTCTCAAAGGGCATGGTCAGAATTTCTTTCAGTTTTTTTACATCATTTATGCCCAGTTCGGACAACTCTTTCTCGAATTGCTCCTCAGTTATTTTTGCTTTCCTGTCTATAATTTTTATTGCATCGCTTATTTTGTTTTTTCCTTCATTTGGTGTGAATTCCTGGAGTATTCCCTGCAATAATTTCCTGTTGTTTACTTTTACAAAAAAGTCATCTTTTGTGAGCCCCAGTGAGGCAAGGCATTCAATGGCCATGTTCATGAGTTCTGCGTCAGCTTCTATGGTTGAAGGGCCTATTATTTCACAATTGAATTGGAAAAATTCTCTTTCTCTTCCTGATTGAGGTCTTTCGTAGCGCCAGGCCTTGTTAAAAGAGAACCATTTTACTGGTTTTGGGAGTGATTTTTGCTTCTGTACGAACATTCTTGCTATGCTTGAAGTGAATTCAAACCTTAATCCCATCTCCTCCTTTCCCTTTTTTTCTATGGGGAATATTTGCTCCCTGATTTCCTGGCCTGACTTGGCTGTCAAGAGTTCCATTTTTTCCAGCACTGGAGGCTCCACATGCTCAAATCCGTAGTTTTTGGCGATTTTTCTGAATCTGCAATAGATGGTGTCCTGTATGAATTGCTCTTTTGGGTAAAAGTCGGTTGTTCCTTTTATTTTGTTGAAAGCCATGTTTTGTTGCAGGTTGGAGGTATTTAAATAGTTTGTCGTAGTTTTGTTTTATATCTTGTTTCTTTCAAAATCTATGTTTTTGCAGACTGTTAAAATTTGCTCATTTAAAAATAAATAAGCGTTTATAGCGAAACATTTATATATGAGTATTATCCTAGTATAGCAAAGTGTATATTTTTGTAATAAAATATATCATAGATTGAGGAAAAATAACGAGGTTGATAAGATGAAGAAACAAAAAAAGGCTGAGATGGGCGTAGGAACTTTGATTGTTTTTATAGCGATGCTTTTAGTTGCTGCGGTTGCAGCAGGAGTGCTTATCCAGACTGCCAGTTCATTGCAGGAAAAAAGTCTTGCAACAGGGCAGCAGGCGAGATCGCAGATTTCAACAAATGCACAAGTTGTTGAAGTGTCTGCAACAGACGGTAGAAATTCCAATCTGACTGATTTTCAGCAGATAATGAAGCTTTCACCGGGTTCAGACCCTATAAAGCTTGACGATATAATATTTACTTTTAATACAAAAGACAGGACTTCAACCCTTAAATATAGGGGACAGGATAGTGTTTGTGAGCATAACAATCAGGATGGGTACAATACCTGGAATGAAGAGTATCCTGAAGGGGTTTCCAATGAAACCTGGTATGTGCTTGAGAATGATTATGATGATGATGGCGTTGATGATTCAGTAATTGTTGCAAACGAAACAACTCTTTCGTTTAATATCAGTTCATATGGTATTATCAATGTAACTATACCTGATATCAGTGAAGCTTCAGTAAGTCCGGTTGAGATTGATGTTGAGGAAGAGCTTTCAAACGATGAAAGGCTAGGTACTGTCACGATTACTGGAGAAACTTCCACAAACAACACCCTTGATGATGGTGTAGAGTTTGAGGTAAGACCATATAGGTATGGTGAGGGTTATTTTTCAGTGGTGTATGAGCAGGTTGGAACCAACCACGTGCTTGGAAACCTTCAAAGGGGAGACATTATAAGGCTTTGTTATGAAGCACCTGGAGAAGTTACTGAAGACCAGCATGTAAGGTTGAATTTTATCCCTAAAATCGGGACACCAACACTTACGGAGTTCGTTACACCTGATGTAATATCAACACAGAGAGTTTACCTATACCCATAAGCTAAGCTCTTTGCCTTGTTATTTTTCCTTCTTTTTCTTTTATGTTTTTGATTTTCAGTAGTTGTTATTCTTTAGGGATTTTTTCGCTTGTTATTGTAAAAATAAACAAACGTTAAATTATTCATTTTCATGCACTACAAAATTGTTTCTTTTGTTAGAGTTCATCATTTTTTTGTTAAATTTCTTGTTGCTTTGTTGTTATTTTTTTACAGTTTTTTTAGAAGCTTGTTCTTGGAGAATGTTTTTTTCCTGTTGCCTTTGTTATTGTTTTCTTGGTGTTTCTTGTTAATTTTCCCACAGTTTTTTTAGAAGCTTATTCTTGGAGTATGTTTTGTTCCTGTTGCCTTTGTTATTGTTTTCTTAGTGCTTAATATCCAAGAATATAGTAAAAAAACATGCTTCTTCTTCTTTCAACTATTTTTTAAGAATTAGTTTAAGAATGATTTTAAAGAATTAGTTTTTTTTGTTTGTTTTTTTTGTTGTAGTGGATTTTTTGGTTGCGGTTTTTTTCTTGCTGGTGGCTGTTTTTTTTGTTGCTTTTGTTGTTTTCTTTTTGGAGCTGGTTTTTTTTGCGGTTGTCTTTGTTGATGATTTTTTCTTAGCTGTAGTTTTTTTTGTGGTGTTGTTTTTGGTTATTGGTTTTGTGTTCACTTTACCGTCAGTTATTGTCATCATTGTCTTGCATCTGGGGTAGTTGTTGCATCCCAGGAATTCGCCGTAGAAGCTTTTTCTCATAACCATCTTGCCCTTTTGGCATTCAGGGCATTGCATGCCTTCTTCCTCATATTTCTTACCGTTTTCATCGGCTTTTATATCGTCTGCTTCAGTTTTTCTTGTTTCGCATTCGGGGTTGAGGCAGAACTTCTGGCTTGATCGCTTATTAATGATGCTTATTTGTGGATAGCTGCATTTTTCACAAGAGTCTTTAAGTCCTTTTATAGTTCCTGTGTTTGGAACATTGAATATTGTTTTGCAGTCAGGGTAGTTGTTGCATCCAAGGAATCTTCCAAATTTCCCTTTTTTGATCATTATAGTGCCCTGTTCACAGTTAGGGCATTTTCCGATTGTTGCCTGTGCATTAAGGCTGTCGAAGTGCGCCTGCTTTAGTTCTTCACCTATATTCTTTTCTTTCTTTTTGAAGTCGTCAAGCAATGTAATGAGAAATTCTTGGGCCTTTTTGAGAACTTTGTCTTTAGATTTTTTTTTCTCCCTTATGTTTTCCATCTCTTCTTCAAATTCTCGAGTTAATTCTTCGTCCAGGATCTTTGGGCTGTATTTCAGAAGGGTGTTGCAGGTTTTCATTCCCAGGTCTGTTACGTTCATGGATTTATCCATAACATATCCTCTTGCGAATAAGTTGTCTATTATCGATGCCCTTGTTGCTTTTGTTCCAAGATTCCTTTTTTCCAGCTCTTTAATTATTGATGCTGGTGTATATCTTCGGGGGGGCTGTGTTTCTTTACTGTATTGGAGAATATCTGATACTTTTACTATGTCGTTCTCTTTTGCTTTTGGCAGTGTTTGTTCTTCAAAAGTCAGGTAGGGCCCGTAGAATGAGTGCCATCCCTTTTCAATTGTTCTTGTTCCCTTTGCGATGAATTCTTCGCTGTTCACATCGATAGTGATTGTTACTGTTTCCCTTTTTGCAGGTTCGGCGAACGTTGCAAGGAATCTCCTGACAATAAGGTCATATAATCTTGCCTTTTTACCTTCAATTTCTTCCTGGTATCCTGTTGGATATATCGCAGGGTGAGCAGGATCAGTCTTTTTGCCGTTGTTGGGCTTCAGTTTGCTTTTTGAAAGCAGGTTTTCTGCCAACTGTCGATAGTTGCCGTTCGCTTTTAATGCGGTGAGAATTTTCTTGAAGCCGATGTTTTCGGGTAATTGTTGGCTTGAGGTTCTTGGATAGGATATTAAACCCGCTATATATAGCTCCTGTGCCATTTCAAGAGTCACTTTAGGAGCGATCTTTAATGTCTTGTAGGCTTCAGTCTGCAGGGTTGTTAAGTCAAACGGTGTAGGAGCTGCCTGGGTGAACTGGTTTGTTTTTATTCCAGAGACTTTTCCATCGCTGTTTTTTGTCTTTTCAATCACTTTATCAGCTTTTTCTTTTTCCCAGAACTTGTCTTCCTTGTGCATTGCGGCTATATCTTCATTGTTGAGGATGCCCTTGAGCTCTATCTCCCAGTATGGCTGGGGTACAAATTCCTGTATCTCTTTTTCTTTTTCGCATAATATCTTTAATGCGGGACCCTGTACTCTTCCGGATGATAAGAGCTTAAATGAGCCGGTTGATTTCACCGCGGATGTTAGTGCTCTGGAAAGATTAATTCCATAATACCAGTCAAGCTCGTGCCTTGTGAGGCCAGCGTAAACCTGTCCCCATTCAAGATGCTTTCTTTTCTTTTCATATGACTTTATTATCTCTTCTTTTGTAAGGGTGGAATACTTCATCCTGTAGGCATCTTTTTGCTTGCATATGTGGTGTATAATGTTGTATCCAATGACTTCTCCTTCTATATCAAAGTCTGTTGCAACAGTGAATTCATCAGCATCCTTAGCCAGTTTTCTTAGGACTGTTGCGTATTTTCCTGTGTAGGCTGATTCCTTATTGACCTTGCTGCTTTGTATCCATTCAATATCGAATTTTGGATATTTCCAGCTTTTTTCTATTTCAGAAACTGTGAAAAGGTGGCCTACAGCACTTGCTATGATTATGTCCTTGCCTCCTCTTTTTATTTCATAATAAGGGATGCGGTTGATATTCTTTTTTTCAACCTTTCCTTCGGCAAGAAAAGACGCTATCTTATTTGCTGCCTGGGGTTTTTCAGTTACAATTAATTCATAGCCCATTGCTAATAAGATTTTTGAATCTATTTTTATATTTAACTCTTTTTATGAAACTTTAAATTTATATATGCCGGAATATTTCATGTTCCTGATGGATGATATGATCAGCTTCCTGCGGGATAATATGGGTTCTCTGCCGGGTGATAAGGCAGTTGTTACAGGCAAAGGCAGGGGATTTGAGATTGATGAAAATAATTTTCATACTCTTGCTTCTTGGGTAAGCTCAAAGCCCATCGCTTTTATTGATGGTGGCAGCAGTATGTTTATACAAAGCCCTTCATTGTGTGTTGGGTTTGTGAGAGCTGTGTGTGTTGTGATGTCAAACAAGAAAACTGAACAAGTATTAAGTGACGAATTCTTTTGTGTTGCTTCTGCTTTTAGTGAAAACGGAAAAATTTTTTACAGGACTAAATATTTTCCAACTAAAAATACAAAGAATATTATTTCTGAATTGAAATTTGACAGCCTTGACCCTTCCCTTTCAACGGGACAGGAGAGGTTTCCTCTTTGTAAAATGATAGATGTTGCAAGGCGGTTTCTTGAAATAAGGCTTGCTGTTGATTCTGTTGAAAAAATCAAAAGTAAAGGTATAATTATTTTAGATGGGAATCTCAAGGCTTATTATCCTGGGGAAAAAGAGCTGCTGGATACTCTCTATGATTCAGCTGGGAAAGGAAATGTTCTTGTAACAGGTATTGCCAAAACTTCTAATTCAATAACTGTCAGGGGTGATACTTTGACTGCTGCTCTTTTTAATTCTACTGATCTTGGGCAATGGTATTATTATCCTGCTTATGAGTTGGAGGATGAAAATCACAAAGCCGAAACCTTTTTTGTTAAATTCCATAAGCTAAGCAAGTATGTTTTTGCAGTGGATGTATTGAAGGAGCAGGCGAAAGATGCTGATATAGGAAAGGTGTTGGGTTTCTTTGCTTATTATTCAAAAGATGCAGTTTTTCCAGGTTATCCATATGGGCTTATTAAAGCAGATAGTCTTGCCAGAGTCTCCAACAGGGAAACTGAAATTCTGCTTACTAGATTCTCATCTTTAGATCCAAGTCTTTTTGAGCTGATAAGGTCTTATATTTACTCTGTTGATGCACACTCTGTTCTTGATAACTTAAGTTAGTTCTTTGTGGCCAGTTAATGAAATTGGGATTTTGCATTTAGAATTTATTACTGACATTATTATTATTAATTATTATTATAATTATATAATTATTAGTCTTTATTTAGTTTATTAAGATTATGTATATATAGAGTTTTTCCTTCTTCAGATACTGGGATTGAGATGTTTAAGAAAATATTTTATGGCTCATTAATCTTTTTTTCATTATTCGGGATAATTTTGTTTTCTATATTTATTCATGAAGTTTTTCATGTGATTCACGCGAATCAGTATACAGGTTCTAATGCCGGTAAAAGCATTTGCATTGATATGAACCTTAAAACTCATAGTGATGACAAACTGCAGGAAGGGTATTTTGCTGCGCATACTGTGTTGGATGTTGATAAATGGGATAATGTTGAATCTTTTGATTCATGGAGGGAGCTTTCTGAAAAATGGGCGGGTTTTATAGAGAATTTTGTGCAGGTGTTGCTTGCTGCTTTAATCGGGGGAGGGGTTGTTTATAATTTTTTTGTGAAATAGAAAGAGGAATAGAAATAGAAACTAGCTATAGTCTACAAATGAACAGTCCTGGGTTTTGAGCCAACAGATAAATCAGTTATGAGTTTTGAGACAATAGTTTTGAGTTCTAACAATCGCTATCCATCCATAAATCCTTAACATCTGCTTCTTCACAAACCAGTTCTTCACAGCACAATTCTTACAAACCCAGTTCTTAAGCCAGCAATAAACCCTCAGAACTCACAACTCATAACTCAAAACTCACAACTCTTTTCTCTCAGAACTGATAAATGAGTTAGCTTTTTATACTACTAAATAGTTACCACATGTATGGGGGATGTTTTCCTTGCCTTAGATGAAAGGGATTTGACTAATCTAGAAGGGATTATGAAGAAAAGGCATAATGTCCTGACCACAAGAGATTTTGATTTGACCCATAGGGATTTTGGTTATGATTATTTTTTGTTTGATCCTACCAAGGTAAATAATTGGAAGGATTTTTGTGAGGAAGCGAAGGATGAGACCAGGTTGATTGCTGTTTGTGACAGGGATTCTTTGCCTGATTGCATGGAGATGATGGATTCGGGCGTTGTGTCTTATTTTATTAAGCCTTATCAGCCAAGGCACGTTATGAACCTGGTGGACAGGATTTCAAGGCATTGTCCTATAAATAATAAAAAAACCCTTCTTTTTGTGGATACTGATATAGATTTTCTTGATGAGGCAAGGAAAGAATTCAAAGATTATGAAGTTATAACGTCAACGTCTCCTGAAGGCTTTTATGAGATTGTGTGGGCTAATAACATTGATGTTGCTGTTTTTAGGGATTATTTTATTGATAGGCAGCTTGCATTGCATCTTACTGAAGTACAGCCTTTTGCTGAAGTTTTGCTTTTGGGTGGCTCTTCTGAAGGTTATTCTAATGGTCATTCTAATGTTCATTTGGGTAATTCCAAAGATGTATCTTTACAAGGTTCTTTAGACTATTTTCAGAATGGTTCTTTAACTGATATTTTAAATGGTTTTCAGAATAAATTACAAAATGTTGTCTCATCAAAATCTTTTGGCTCTTTGGATCTCATGATAAAAAAATTGATATCTAAGAAGGAAGAGAATGAATCTGCTAATGTACCTATAGAGCCTTCTTTATATGGTATCTTAGGGCCCAGGGCTGCAGGTAAGACGACTGTTGCGGACAATTTGTCTAATTCATTACCTTCAACATATAAAGCCCTTAGGTTTGTTGGGAGACGACCCCGGCCGTATGAGATACAGGGGGAAGATCATATCTTTATGAGTGATGATAAGATTATGGAGACGGATTTTCTGAAGTATAGGCATAAAGGAGGTTATATGGTAGGGGTTGACAAGGAAAAGATTGAGTCAAAATTGATGGAAGGCAACGATGTTCTATTGACAATTGCAGAGCTTGATTATTTTGATTATTTTTCCAATCAATTGGGTAATTTGAATCCTCTGATGGTTATTTCTCATCCTTGTGATCTTGAGAACAGGATGAAACTAAGGGATGTAAATCCAGGAACTCTTGATTCTGCCATAAAAGATTATGGAAGGTACCTGGATTTTGCAATGGAGAGGAGTATCAATGTTATATATAATGAGCAGCCCTGGGCTGAAGTTTATAATCCCGATTATTCACCTTCTTATGTTGAATTTAAATCCATTTCAAAGTTTGTTAAAAAAGCAAGAAAGATTGTTATGGAGAGTAGATTTTAGTAGTTGAGGGCTGTTCTTGACTCGATTAGATCAAGTAAGATCTCTGAAATGGTGAATATTTTTGAGGCAGTTATTATTTCAATTGTATTTTCGGGTTTTAATGCTTTTAGTTTTTTTTCTGCCTTGTACCTTCTTTCATTTATGTTTTGTATTTTTTCATTGTTGTACTTGTAATATATTTCATAAAATTCCAGGAGGTTTTCTTTTGTGAGATTGAATATATCTGCAGTTTCTTTTGAAATCTTGATGTTGCTTTCGATCAGGTCTCTTGCTGAGTATTTGATTATATCAGTTATCCTGTCAAGGCTTGCGATTATGTGATAGTTGTTTGCTGTTTTTCCGATATCCTTGCCTCTTTTGCTTAGTAATCTGAGGCAGTGGCTGACGAATTTAGTGATTGTGTCATGCCTGTTTTCAATGGATTCAAGCATTGGTTTTTTGTTTTTTTTAGCTCCATCAATAAATTCTTCGACTGTGTCTTGTAAAAGCAGAAATATTCTTCTTAATACCTGTTCAAAATCTTTGTCTGATGTTCCCTGAAGGTCTTTTATGATGCAGAAATTCTCTTTTTCCTGCATAATCTCATATCCTATCAGCCTGTTTATCTCTGTGTGTATAACTGATATGACACTTATGTCTTTGCCTTTTCTCTGGTAAATTGTTGTTGGATCTTTAAAAATCAATTTTACTGAATCATACCCCAGCCTGTAAAAGCTTCTTATTACGTACATGATGGTTGTCCTGTCAAGTTCACTTATATCCACTTCCACTTCCTTGTCAGAATGGAAAGAATCAGTCCTGATGATTATTGAATTGCCCTTTTCTTCAACTTCAAGCTCATCACCCTTTTGTATGTTATGCTGTTTTACCCATTTGTATGGGAGGGATATGAGTGCAGAGCTTTCTGCAACTTTCATGACTTTTCTTTTCATGTAGTAGGTGAAATTTTTTTCTTTTATATAATTTTTGCTTTTTTATATAATTATTAGTTTTATTAAGAAAATTCTTATATATTCTATAGCCATTACTATTATATAGCTCCTGCGTTGCAGTGACAGGCTTGAAGTAACATGAGCAGGAGTTATTTTTAATAACGCGGGGTGGTGTTATGGCGGATACTATTGAGTGGCATTATATTGATGGTAAGAACCAGATTTCTACTGTGAATTTGGAAGTTTATTATAACTGATATTGGTGATGTGTTTTTTCTGTTTTTATGTTGCAATATTTTTTGTCAG
>CAYOOQ010000010.1:0-16362 GCA_964405675.1 uncultured Methanosarcinales archaeon
AAACATCGTATTCATGCTCCCCAGGGGCACCTAGATGACTGTTTTCAGCCCTCTGCAATGAACCAAAAGACGACTGATGAACCCCACAACCATCATCTCTAAGCTCACATTCTAAATCACCTGCTGAACTATCTACAGAACAGCATAATGAGTCATCAAAATCATTATGATCAACACCAAACTCCACATGAGAGCCTAAATCCAAACCCTCAACAAAACCAAAGACTCTGGTTTCACCATCCGAACAAGAGCCACTCTGTGTCTCACAGCTAAAATCAAGCGCCCCTGCTCTCTCCTCGCAGCAGATATCATGCCCAAATCCAACCTCTGATGCCCTTCCCGGTGCAACAACATGTGAATTATCCCTTTCCCTTAAAGAAAGAAGAGGAGTGTAACCAGCATCACAATCACCATAACCATCTTGACCAGAAAATGATTCAACATAACAATCAATAAAAGTACATTCACCTAAATGGCACTCATAACCCTGCTGACAAGGTTCCGTATGTTCATAGGAATTATTGTAACAGCTTGATGCATGGCAACCAACATCATAGCAAGTCATGTTTCTCGTGTTAATGTCACGACATCCCCAATTATAAGCACAGCTATCCTCACCACAATCTACTGCAACCTCTCCTCTATTACCACATCCGTGATACCAATAAACATGATCATCATAACAACTCCTGACATCAGGGATGTCATCACAACTGCAAGGAGGCGTAGTACAAAATATAGCACTCCCACCCACATTTTCAACAATCACTTCACCCGTATGAACCGAAGTATTAACATAACCATAAACAGGAACATCAGAATGATAAGTGAAAAATCTTCCATCTCTAGTCTCAAAAACTATCTGATGCTCATCCTGGGCATAAACCTGCACAACCTCCTGAGGGATATGCATCTGTCTTATTGTCTTTCTATAAACGCCGGTTGAATAATGGGCCTCCTGAGCAAAATTTCTGATATTATTCCCTATCTCGTTAACCCTGCCCTGCAAAAGCTCGTCATCCATTGAAGAACTCTCAGACAAAAAAAAATAAGCGGCTCCACCTATAAGAATCAAGGAAATCATAACAACTGACATGTACTCAATAGCCGCCTGGGATTTTTTAAACAACATCTTGATAATTACAATAAACATCATTTAAATAGTTTTTGAAAACAAATCTTAAACCACTCAAAAGAGATAAAAAAAATATTTAAACAATAATCCAACAACTCTATACATGCTAAAATCAGTAACACCACAAAGCATGGCAATAATAAGTCTCCTCGGATTTATATTTTCTGCAATCTATACTGCTTATGGCAAGTTCCAGGAAGTATTTCCGCCTGAAAGGTTTGGAGAAAATTTTGGACTATCACTTGGATTCTCATTCTGTCTTGTATTCCTGATGATATTCATTGCATCATTCGCAACATCAATCCCACAACACAAAGAACTGGAAAAATACAAATAACAAACAACAAACAGTTCTGAGTTTTGAGTCCACAGTTCTGAGAACTAACAATCGTCATTAATCCATAAATCCTTAACATATGTTTCTTCACAACGCAATTCTTACAAACCCAGTTCTTATGAATAGTAATCAACCTCATAACTCGAAACTCAAAACTCAGAACTCGAAACTCACAACTCTTCCCTCTCACGGACAACTATAGCATTGCTCCCCGAAATTAGGATTTTGCCTGAAAATAATCTGCCTCCTTCCACAAGAAGAACATTTGTAAGTCACATTCCAACCATGTTTATTACAGATACCACAAGAAGTATCCCTTTTGGTCTCAGCCTCCATTTCAACAAGGCATTTACCACAAAAAAAAACCTTTAAGGTCCCTAAATGAAAATCCACGCCATTATATTCCTTTGCAAGCATTTTAACCACCCCCCGTAGTTTTGACAAACCCACCCAACCCGAACAAAACCCTCAACGCAACCATGAAATAAGAAAAATCCCTGTTATTACCTATGTGCGTAAAGTTAATCTAAGATTTAAATATTTCTATAAACAGACTTTAATCTTTCAATATGCCGCAACTCCTCTTCAGACAAATAAAAAAACAATTCCTTCACTTTCCCATCACTACTATCATCATAAAGCTCTTTATACATCAAATAAGAACGATTTTCCCTTTCAATGGCTTCTTTTATGGAAGATGCAAGATTGCCCATATCTGATGTAGAACTCAGGCCAGACATAACATCAAAATCTTCAGGATACTTCCGTGCAGCAGATTCTTTTGCCCTGAAAAAATCACCATGCTCCAAAAACAACCTTAAAAGCTCTTTATGCCGCAATTCCTGCAATGAAAGGTTTGCAAAAAATTCCCTTAAATTACCACTCTTAGTTTTCTTTGCAATTGAAACATAATAATCATAAGCCATATCTTCCTTCTTCATGGCAAGCCCAATTATCTTTTTTTCCCTTTCATCCATTGAAAAAACACAAACACTCATCATTTTTAAGGTTAATGAAAAATCAAAAACAATAAAGTAAACCCACAATCCATACAAACCCAAAATCTTCACAACCCAAAATCATTACAGCCCAATTCTTACAAACCCAGTTCTTATACCAGCAATATCCCTCAGAACTCAGAACTCAAAACTCATAACTCATAGTACTTTCTATACCATTCAACAAACCTTTCAACTCCTTCTTCAACCGAAACAACAGGGCTATAACCAAGCATTCTTTCTGCCTTTTTTATATCACCACTTGTTTTTTCAACATCCCCTGGCTGCATAGGCAACATATTTTTTTCAGCCTTAACCCCAGTAGTTTTTTCAATGGCTTCAATAAAATCAAGAAGCTTCACCGGTTTACCCCTAGCCAGATTAAAAATTTCATAATCAAAAGGCTTCTCTAACGCAGCAACAACACCCTGCACAATATCACTTATATAAGTAAAATCCCTTGAAAGATCACCATTATTATAAACATCAATTGCCTTCCCTTCAAGCATATTTTTAGTAAACTTAAACAATGCCATATCAGGCCTTCCCCACGGACCATAAACCGTAAAAAACCTCAGGCAAGTGCACTTTATACCATAGAGGTGCCAATATGTAAAACACAACTCCTCATTAGACTTTTTTGTGGCAGCATAAACCGAAACAGGATAATCAACCCTGTCTTCCTCAGAAAAAGGAGTTTTTTTATTATTACCATAAACTGAGCTGGAAGAAGATAGTACAAAATGCTCAACACCATGTTTTCTGCAAAGCTCAAGTAAATTCAAGGTTCCTTTCACATTAGTCCTCTCATAAGCAAAAGGATTTTCAATTGAAAACCTTACTCCCGCCTGAGCTGCTGAATGAAAAACCTTAGAAAAATCATTTTCCACAAAAATATTTTCAACAGAATCATAATCGCTTACATCAACATTAATAACCTTCATGCCAAAATTGTCATAAAGTACCTTTGCCCTTGCCCTCTTCAGACCAGGGTCATAATAATCATTAAAATTATCAATGCCAATTACATTGTGACCTTTCTCAAGCAAATCCTTTGCAGTATGAAAACCTATAAACCCTGCAGCCCCAGTTATTAATACATCCATAAAATCACCTTCAAAAACACATACCCTTCTAATTTTCAATAACAAAATAATTACCCATACAAAAATTTGCCTAATCCAAACTTTTTCTTATCGACTCAATTATCCTTTCTCTGTTCTTACCATTAGTCCCTATAAAGCCATTTTCCATTTTTCTGCTCTTTAAATCATAAATAGGCTCACAGCCGTTAACATCAAAAACATCACCACCGGCTTCCTTCAGAATAATATGAGAGGCGCAATCATCCCATACACCCATTTTTCCAGTAGTATACACACAAAGTTCCGCTAGGCCTTCAGCAATCCTACAAAATTTAATACCAACGCTTCCCATCTTTTTGAATTCAGTTATTCCAAGACTATCCGCAACATCCTTATCCTTTTGCCTGAAATGATTCCTACTTATCACAAGCCTGTAATCTTCCAAATCTTTAATAGGAGAAACAAAAATTTTCCTCTCAACACCACTTTCAACAGCAAAAGCACCCTTACCTTCAACCCCATACCATAATTTATCAACAGCCGGAGCATAAACCACTCCCAAAACAGGTCGGCCTTCCTTCAATAAGGCAACCATTATTGAAAATTCCCCTGTTTTTTGTATAAAATCAGAAGTCCCATCTAAAGGATCAATAACCCACTGAGTTCCAGTATTCCCATCGCTTTTATCCTTTCCCAAAACATCATCAGCCTCCTCAGAAATAATGTTGTAAGTGAAAGAACTCAGTCTGGAAACAAGCATCTCATGAGACAATCTATCAGCTTTAGTCAAAGGGCTGTTATCATTTTTTGTCTCTATATCATAATCAGTTTCATAAATCTCCATTACCCTTAAGCCCACATCCCTGACAGCCTCCAGAGCAATCCTCAATTCTTCATCAAACCCTGCCATATTAAACGTCCTAAAGATCCTTATAAACCAAATAAGTTGACTCAACAATATCTTTTATACCATACTTTGGCTTCCAACCAAGCAATCTTTCAGCTTCAGAATTTGATGCAACTAAAAAAGCTGGATCACCTTCCCTTTCATCACCAAACACAACATCAAGCCTTTTTCCAATCACATCTTCAGTTATACTAACCAATTCCTTAACAGTCGTACCCTTCGCAGTCCCAAGATTAATAAAACAGCTGTTCTCTAGATTAAGAGCCTTAACATGAGCATCAACCAAATCAATTATATGAACATAATCCCTGACACAAGTCCCATCCCTCGTCTCATAATCAACACCATAAATCTCAAATTTATCTCTTTTCCCAATGGCAGTTTCCATTAAAATGGGCAAGACATTCTGTGCATCAGGATCAACATAACCCAAAACATCCCCTGCAACATTAAAATATCGCAAAGAAACGTAAACAATACCATGGACCCTTGAAAACCAATCGATAATCTTTTCACACTCAAGCTTAGTAAACCCATAAAAATTAATTGGTTCAGTCTTAGTATGTTCAGTAACAAATCCATCTTCAGGCAAACCATAAACTGCTGCTGAAGAAGAAAAAATAATCTTCTTTACATCATTCTCAACCATAGCCCTAAGCAGATTAATAGTCCCTGTAATATTATCAGAATATTTACAGGCATCAACCATTGATTCCCCTACAGACTTATAAGCAGCTATATGTATTACAGCATCAAAAGCGTTGTTTTCAAAAATTCCCTTCACACCAGTATAATCATTTAAGTCAACTTCAAAAAATGTTACCCGGGTATCCACAAGTTCAGCCTTACCTTTGCTTAAATTATCCAACACAAAAACTTCATAACCTTTCTCTAATAAAGAACTTACAACCACACTTCCTATATAACCTGCTCCACCTGTAACAAGAATTCTCGCCATTGGAAACAAAGAATTAAAAGCAATTTAAAAATATTATGAATGAAACAACCAATAGCACCCTAATCTTTTATCAATATCATAAAATCAAATATTTCCCTCATCAAACTTTTCCTTAGCCTTAGCCTCTTTATAGAAAACAGCGTGACTGGCTCGTTTATCAAACAATGATACTGCCACCCTAATCACATCGGACTGGAATTTTTTCAACTGCTTCTCCTCAAAAATCATATTTGCATCGTCAATACATTCCTTCATCAAATCATAACTCTCTTCCCTTGCAATCTTTTCCTGCTCCCTCTCCTCATCAACATCAAGGAAAACCTCTTCCCACTTAGGATAAGCTGATTTTTCAGTTGCCCTGGGAAATGATTTTGAAAAAGCCATAAACCTACGAAAGCAAAGATTCTTAATAAATATTATCCAAAAAAGACCACAAACAATCCGAAAAAGTTAAAAAAATCTATTCAACTGCCGTAGAAGTTATAAAGTAACGAAACTCAGTCGTCCTTTCATCAATCTTTTTGGATGAACACATAATCTTCTTTTTTTTTACCCTCTCAAAAATATGCCCCATATAATACATAAAAACATTTCTATGGGATTCAGTAAAAACAAAATCCCTTACCTCAAAAACAATTTCAGACTCATCAACGCTAATGGGAACAACCTCACCTTCTGAATAAAATTTCTGAAACATTGAATTAGCCTGCTTATTAAGCCTTTCAATCGAAACAAACTTAACAATCAATCCCCACAACCCCGTAAGCTCTTGGTCAGCAACAGCACAGGTCAACTCTATCAGGAATTTTCTGCCGTATTTATAATCAATAATCCTTAAAAACTCCTGTATAACTTTTACATCGTATTTTTTTTGCGTAATAATGATTCCAGAAAGAGCATCCTTCACATCCTCATCAAGATCAGAAATAAGAGTATTAAAATCATCTTCACCAAATTTATCGATAAGATATTTTTTAGTCCTTAAAATCACATCGCCTAAAATTTCAACCATAAAAAAACTCAAAGTAAACCTGTTTAAATATTTTACTCAAACGTAAAAGAGAAAAAATGAATAATTAAAACACTAAAGTGTAAAACAAAAACATAAGAAAAATACAATTAAAAAATCAAATTTCAAAATTACCTTGAGCTGTCCGCCTGCCTCTCAATCTCGTTCTTCTTCGAGATGGCCTGCACCTGGTTGCTCAGATTGTATGCTCCAACAATCTCATTTGCAAAAACCTCAACAAAAGGTCTTTTTGAATTAAATGATTTATGATAAGAAGCCTGTACCAACATCCTGAGAACGAAATCAACCCTTCTCATAGGGGCTATCTCAACCGGTCTTGGGTAATGAGCACCACCATATTCAATCATTAGGATTTCCTCCCTTGGAGCACCATTTTCAATAGCCTTCACAACAACCTCGATTGGATTCTTGCCGGTTTTCTGCTCAATAAGCTCCAGAGTTTTCTCCATAATGTTATAAATAGTAGAACCTTTACCAGTACAATGACCACTTGTCTTGAAATGCTTCTTACCTTTATGCCCAGGATTCTGAAGCTTGTTCATCAACCTCTCAATTATGAACATTTTGGATTTATGAAACCTGTTTCTTGCATACCTTCCGCCGGTTCGTGGCACAACCTTTGGATCAAGTGAAATATATTTCTTGAGACCAGGATCCTGAACTTCTATTCCTTCAACACTCCACCTATCAAATACTTTAACTTCCATTTTCATCATTTCCTTGCCTTTTCAAGCTTTCCGCCCAAAAGTGCAGAGAGTGACTGCTCGTTGACCTTGATAACTCTCCACCTGACACCAGGAATATCTCCCTTGGCCCTGCCCATTCTTCCACCTATACACTCAATTACAACCTCATCGTGCTCATCCACGAGTTTTGTTGCGCCTTCACCAGGAAGAAATGCTGTTATTTGCCTTCCATTCTTCACCAGCTGAACCCTAACACACTTTCTCATAGCTGAGTTAGGCTGCTTAGCCTCCAACTGTAATTTTTCAAGCACGATTCCCTTTGCCTGGGAAGAGCCCGACAATGGGTCAGATTTGGTTTTTAAATCAAAAAAAGACCTCAAAAACGTCTTATTACTCTTCCTAAAATGATGCCTTCTCTTGTCAAGTTTTAGTCCTGCATTAATACCTGTTGATTTTTTTGCCATTTTAAGCCTCAATTTTAACTTCTTCAATATCAAAATATCTCTTGATTGTTTTCTCTAAATTTCGTAAATTCTTGCCTGAGCGGCCGATTAGTAAACCCCTGGTTTTTGAATCCCCTGCCTTAAGCTTAAGGGTTTTTCCTTCCTGCTCCACATCCTCAAGCTTAAAAGGATAAACAAGGTTTTTAACGAATTTTAAAAGGTTCGGATTAAACTCTACTATTTTAATCTTTCTGTTGAGCTTATCCTCCAAAATTCTCACATTAGCTCCCTTTTTACCGACAGCTTTCCCTATTTCGTGCTCCTGAACCACAAAGACTGAAAGCCCAGTCTCATCAACAAAATAATCCTTGAGTTTTGCCCTGGTAATCGAATTGAACAAACTCATTACCTTAATAAGCTCATTGTCATACTTTATTTTCAAAAAAACCACGCCTTATTTTTTAATACCCAGTACCGAAATATAATAAGGTTTCTGGCACATAACTCCCAGTTCCTCATTAGGAACCTCAAGCCTTACTATCTCTGTACCGGCCAAATCACAATAATAAGTAATGTCTTCTGCAACATTTTCAGGTACATTTGAAGACAAGTAAACCTTGGAAAGCATTTGCCCTTTTAACTCCTTGATAGTTTCCTCTGTTCCAATTACGATCTTATCAGTATTCAAAACCGACTTTAATTCCTTAATTACATTTTCTTGCGCTGCCATTTTCATTCATCATCTTTTGTTTATTCATTAATTTGTAGTTGGCTTTGCAACCAACTTTGTAAGTCCGGTCCCTAGAGGCACCGGCTGGTTAAGCATCACATTTTCTATAACGCTCCTCAAAGGATCAACATCTCCCATCAAAGATGCTGTAACAACGTGCTTTATTGGTGTTTCAAAAGAAGCCCTTGCAAGTACACTGCTTTTTCTTGAAACAACTCCGTATCGGGTTATCCCCATAATACTACCTGAAGCACACATCATATCAGCTACAAGCATTATGTGCCTCACATCCACATTAAGACCCTGTACATCAATTATATTTGTCAGCTCATTAATTATTATCTGCCTTGCAGCCTCAACCCCTAACACATTCCTTATCTCATGAATGTCATTTGAAAAGCACCTATACGGATCAACATATTCAAGCTTCATAATTTCCTTGAGGTTTGTTCCTGAAGTCACTATAATAAATTCTTCTCCCCTTTTGACGGGCAAAACCTGCTTGATTCCTTTGATTCCGGATACATAAACGGACTTAAGCTTTTCCTTCATCTTAAAGATCTCATTAAGACCATCATTTTTTCCCCGCGGACTAATAGTTATCTTATCATTCCCTGTCTTTACTGAAAATCCTTTAGTATTCTCATTGATTATCTTACCAACTTTCTGCATTGAAAGATTTAGGACCTTCATTTTCTCCAAATCCGGTACAACTTCAATACAAAGTTTTGAAATATCAACACTTATCTCACTTACAACCTCTCTTAAAACGGTTTCTTTAATATTGATTGCTATTTCTTTAATATCCTTACCTTGTGAATAAGGCTCCTGCAAATATACCTCCATCATAGGAGTAGAGATGGATTTTGAAGCATCCAGCACCTCAATAATTCTTGGAAGACCCATCGTAACGTTCATCTCAGAAACACCCGCAAAATGGAAAGTGTTAAGGGTCATCTGGGTACTCGGCTCCCCGATGGACTGAGCACTAACCAAACCAACAGATTCTCCCGGATGAATCCTCATGCTCTCATACTCTTCAACAGCTATTTCCAAAACCTTCTTCAACTCGGTTTTATTCAGCTCCGGAAGGTAACCTCTTATGTCTTCTATTATTTTAAGGGGCAATTTGCCTTCATATTCCTTTAGGAGATTTTCCATTTTTATCCTTTCACCTGATCTATTATGCTCCTTACGTTAAGCTTCCCACCTTCGGTCTTTGATACATCCAGACCGTCCTCACCATACTGGAACTGTATAATCATTTTATTTGCGTCCCTGGTGGTACCATCATATTCAACCCTGATATCCTGTAGTGCATTAGCAAGCCGCCTGTACAAATACCCGGATTTAGGCGTACGAAGAGCAGTATCCATTAATGAATCCCTACCAGTCATTGAACCAAAGAAAAATTCATGAGGCTTCAGCCCTTCCTTAAATCCTCTACTGATAAATCCTCTGGCTTCAGGGCCCAGGTCACCTTTTCCAAAACACGACAAGGTTCTTCCATTATAGCCTTTCCCTATCCTGTTACCACGTAAAGCCTGCTGTCCAACAAAAGCAGACATCTGCGCCACGTTAAGGGAACCTCCTTTGGAACCGGAATCAGTCATAACAATAATAGAGCGTTTCCTGTCAACATTATTTACGACAACATCACCTGCTTCATTCCTTGACTTATTAAGAACCTGCAATATTTTCAACTCCAAAGTCTCATCAAGGGACCTCCCAGGTAATGGCTCCAAAGTACCTTCCCTGTAAGATTCTATTAATTCATTTACCTCATCCATTGCCTTAACAACAGAATCCTTAATCATCTTATTAGCTTCCTCTGAAAGCTCAATATCCGAAAGTGCTGCAGAAAAGCCATATTTAAGTAGTACATAAAGCCCCATCTTAAAAAAAGTCCCAATAATTTTTATGGCTCTCTCAGGACCATACTGCTTGTGAAGATTCCTTAATAACAATCCAGAACCCCCACCAAGTGTAGCCTTATCAAGAACACCTTCAGTAAGCTTCCCATTCTTAATTACTACTCTGCTTCCATCCTTAGCCTTCCCGATGAAATCAAAATCATCCGGCAAAAGACAACTGAAAACATCCCTACCGGTAATATCTTCTTTATTTGGAAGCCTCTTAAAATCCGTAATACCAACATTAAGCAATAAATCAACACCTTCCCTTCTGCTCATGGGAAGACCACCATCGTTTGTTAAAACATAATTCCCGGCAACAGCGTCCTGAACACAACCAATAATACTAAGCCCAAACCCTGGACTAATCAATTGCGTCTGAACCTTAGCAAGAATCTCAGCCTCAGCGATAGCTTCTTCCGTCTGTGGAATATGCAAATTCATTTCATCCCCATCAAAATCAGCGTTATAAGGTGCACAAACAGCAGGATTTATCCTAAATGTCTTATAAGGTAAAACCTTAACGTGATGACACATCATGGACATCCTGTGCAAAGAAGGTTGCCTGTTAAAAAGCGCAACATCCCCATCCATAAGATGCCTTTCCACAATAAAACCAGGTTGGAGTTCTTCAAGCAGTTGCTCCTTTGTTTCATCACTTATCTTCTTCCTTTTCCCGTCAGGTCTTGTAATATAATTTGAACCTGGATACTCTTTAGGCCCATTCTCCACAAACTTCTTCAGGTGAGCCATATTCCATTCAGTAACCCTTTCAGGAACTGTCAATTTCATGGCCACTTCATAAGGAATCGCTACCTCGTCCAATTCAATCATAGGGTCAGGACTTATAACAGTTCTCGCTGAGAAATTAGCCCTCTTACCCGCAAGGTTACCCCTGATTCTTCCTTCCTTGCTCTTAACTCTGGCAGTTAACGTCTTTAAAGGCTGGCCCGAACGATGCCTTGCAACAGGCAACTGGGCAACTTCATTATCAAAATAAGTGGAAATATGATACTGCAGCAAATCCCACAAGTCCTCAACAATAATTTCAGGGGCTCCAGCATTTATATTCTCAAAAAGCCTCTGGTTTATCCTTACTATATCACCTAGCTTATGCGTAAGATCATCTTCACTCCTTTCACCTGATTCAAGCGTGATACTAGGTCTCATGGTCACAGGAGGTATAGAGAGGATTGTTATTATGCCCCATTCAGGCCTCATATAAGAGGGATTAAAACCAAATAACTCAAGATCCCTGTCAGGTACCTTTTCCAGCCTGCTCCTAACTTCAATGGGAGAAATCCTCTTTTCATCTTCAAGGAAAGCCGTAGGCTTCTCAAGACTTACCTTTTTTTGCCTAGCACGGCAATGAGGACACTTATTAGCTGTCTTTAATTTTGAAATGGCATTCATAACCTTTTTTCTGCTACCAACAGTCTGATCACTAAATTCCTCATTTTCATCCTCAGCTTCACCATGTAAAACATCCATCTTATTTTCAGGGATAAGTATTCTTCCGCAATCCCTGCAAGTAGTCCTCAATAAATCAAGAATAATAGGAACATACTTAAGGTGGACAACCGGTCTAGCAAGCTCTATATAACCAAAATGCCCCGGGCACTCTTTTATTTTAGAACTGCATGTCTTACATCTCAAGCCAGGATCAATAACCCCTAACCTGATATCCATCAGCCCACCATCTACAGGATAACCTTCCTTATCATATAATTCAGGGGTCACCACCTTTGCGGCAGCCATATTCTTAATCATCTGTGGGGAAAGCATCCCAAAGAGGATATTATCAACTTTTTTTGATACAAAGCGCTCTTCCATTTTGAATCCTCAAAATTTATTTTTTAAATTGAGTTTGGGGTAAATACCCATACTCTTAAATTCATCAAGCAATAATTTGAATGCATACGAGATTTCCACGTTGCTCACTTCAGTGTTATCGCCACAAACCGGACAATAAGAAACCTTTTTCAGTTCGTCATAAACTGCAAAAAGCCCACATTCCTCACATACTGGAAAGATTGTACTGTCTGAATCAAACCTTTCCTTGAGAAGCAACGAAGCTCCGTGACTTACAAGAGTATCCTTCTCCATCTCCCCCAGTCTCAACCCACCTTCCAGAGCTCTTCCCTCTGTAGGCTGCCTGGTAAGCAACTGAATTGGTCCTCTTGCTCTCGAATGAAGCTTATTTGCAACCATATGTTTTAATCTCAAATAAAACTGGCTTGCAACAAATATTTTTACCTGGTATTGTTCACCTGTCTGGCCATCGTACATGGTTTCAGTCCCATTGTCCCTAAAACCCAAATGAAGAAGTTCCTTCCTTAGATTTTCTTCCGGCTCCGAATCAAAAGTAGTTCCATCAACATGCCTTCCGGCCAATGCACCCACTTTACCCCCTAACAATTCAACAAGATGTGAGATAGTCATCCTTGAAGGTATAGAATGGGGTGAAAAAATCAAATCAGGAACAACACCAGTTGAAGTAAAAGGCATATCGGAAAATTCAACAATCTGACCTACAATACCTTTCTGCCCATGTCTCGAAGTGAACTTATCTCCAATCTCAGGAACTCTCGGATCCCTGACACGCACCTGCACAAGCTTGTTCCCATCCTCATTTTCAGATAAAAGGACAAAATCAACAATTCCTTTCTCACCGTGCTGCAAGGCACTTGAAGACTCCCTTCTAAGACTTGAAGACAAGCTATAATCATCCAACCCTGAAAGAAATCTGGGAGGAGAAGTCTTACCTATTATAACATCATCTTCCTTTACTTTAGCTTCAGGATATATAATACCATCCTCTTCTATATACCTGTAATCTCTCTCTGATCTGTAACCCTTAACATCTTTATCTGGCAAACCAATCTCATCTATCAACCCCCCTGAATACCTTAATTCTTCAGAGCTAATAGGTCTGTAATAAGTGGATCTGCCCAATCCCCTGTCAATTGAACCCCTGTTAAGTATGATAGCGTCATCCATATTATATCCTTTATAACTCATTACCGCAACAGTCATGTTCTGCCCGGCAGGGTGTCTCTCATCCTGTGAAATATCATGCATAATTGTCTGCACAATAGGCTTCTGGGGAGCATTCATCAGATTAACATCCATATCCATCCTCAAATGATAATTGGCAGCATAAAAGCCCAAGGCTTGTTTCTGGTTCTTCGAACCCATATTGATTCTTGCAGGAGGAGAATGATTTGCAAAAGGAACAAGTGAAGAACAAAGACTAAACATTGCAACGCTGGAAATCTCCATGTGTGTATGCTCTTTAGTAAGGTCTTCTTTAGAAAAAGCCACAAGAGCATTCTCCTCTTCAGAAGCATCAACATATTCTATGATTCCCTGGTTCAAAAGATCGCTCCAGGTAATTTCATTTTTCTTCAACTGAGTATAATGCTTATCAGTAAGCAAAGGCTTACCATCCTTTACCACAATAAGTGGTCTCCTTAATCTTCCCTTTGTGCTTTCAATAGTCACATAATCATTATTCTTATCATAATAAATATTCACATTCGAAGATATTTTCGACTTTCTCCTTTCAGTTATAAAATTTTCAACAAAAGAGGTAACATCTTCTACAGTACCTACAAATTTAGAGTTAAGATAAACTTCAGCCATATTAATATCACCTTGCCATTTTAAGGCCGCAGCCCTTCAGCTCTTTCAAAACTTCCTTTTCATCAGCCTCCCTTGAGACCTGTGCAAGAAGAGAAAAGTTCTTCCTAAGCCCAATATTTGTACCTTCGGGAGTTTCAATCGGACAAAGCCTTCCCAAGTGAGTGCAATGCAGCTCCCTAGCTTCAAAATTTTCCTGTGAAGTGGAAAGGGGAGAAACAACCCTTTGCAAATGACTGACAGTATCCAGATAATTAAACCTCTGAATTCTTTGGCTTATACCGGTCCTGCCGCCAATCCAGTTACCTGTTGCAATCGACGAATAAATCCTCTGGGTAAGAAGCTTGTCCCTGATAACCACTTTGATGGACGGGAACTTTCCCCTTTTAACTATCCTCTGGAAATTGTAAAGCATATCACCTATCAAAACTTTCAGATTAACCCTAAAAAGATCAGCCAGCAAATCACCGCTCATTTTCACTCGCTTATTCATGTAATGGTCCTTATCATCAAGCCCCATCTTCCCTTTTGAAACCTGCAAAAACTTCTTAACCAGTTTACAAAGATTCAACGCCTTGAATTTCTGGTCACTTGTTGCTATACCAAGATGTGGAAGCAAATACTTGTCAAGAAGCTCCCTCATCCTTTCAATCCTGATATCCTTTGCTTGCGTAATACCAATCTTTTTCGCTATGTAATCCAAAGCTTCATCCTCTGTTTTTATATCTGCAAACTCCAAAAGATTTATGTAAATATCATCACTGGCATCAGGACCACCTATAGTCTTCATAATCTCCTCATCCTTCAAAAGCCCCAGAGCCTTCAAGACAATAACCACAGGAATCCTCTTAACCCTAGTAAACGAAAGATAAATAATTCCGTCTTTCAACTGTTCAATCTGATGCGGAATCTTAAAAGAACCATGTTCAGAAAATAATTTTCCTACATAAGGGGAAGGTCCAACTTTAGCCTTCTCAACAAGAAAAGTATTTGCCGCCAAATCCTCAACCTTAATCAATACCCTCTCAGTTCCATTTATAATAAAGTAACCACCAGGATCATCAGGATCTTCACCATTCTTAATCAGCTCTTCCCTTCCAAAACCATTAAGATGACAGAATTTAGATTTAAGCATTATTGGCAAAGAACCCAATTGCGTTGTAAAGGACTCTCTCTGAATCCCATTAATATGTGCACTCACTTCCAGATAAACAGGAGCAGAGTAAGTTATTTTCCTAAGCCTGGCCTCCACAGGAAATATATTCCTTTTCGAACCATCAGCCTCAGTAATTTCCGGCTTTCCAACCCAGATTTTGTCCAGCCTTATCTTAAACTCATCAATGTTATGTGGAATAATTGTAGGCTCAATGTCCTTGTTCTCTTCAATAATTTCCTGCAATCCCTGCATAACAAAATTATCAAAGGATTCAATATCTGAAGAAACGAATGTAAAATCATCAAAATATTTTTGGATGAGGGTCTTTGCCATCTCACTCACTTGTAACACCCCTATAATATACAGTTTTTCCAGCGGTTGAACTATTCCTTTCAATCATTATTACATCCCCTTCTTTAACTTTCAAAGAAGCAATAGCAGGATCATTCACCGATATTTTCGGCAAATTCGCAAAATTCATATCATTTTTTTCAAGCAATTCTTTCTTCTCCTTCTGGTTTAACTTCTTATGATCCGGAACGAGCATATGTTTTGAGATTTCGAAAGTAGATTTTTTAGCCATTTTGTCCCCAACACTTATTTTTTACTGGCATTACAGCCATTTGAAACTTCAAACAAACCTTAAACACCTTTATTATTGGATGGGCCCGGCGAGATTTGAACTCGCGACCCCTCGATTAAAAGTCGAGTGCTCTAGCCGAGCTAAGCTACGGGCCCGTTAAAAAAAAACGCCCTGGCCGGGACTTTCGAACTGTGGCCCTTTCTTCAAAAAAGAGCCAAAAATGCAGTATTCGAACCCGGGTCGAAGCCTCGACAGGGCTTCATGCTAGGCCAGGCTACACCACCAGGGCATTAGTTTATAACAACCAAAACGCCAGCCATTTCACCCAAGCAAGCCAAAACAGCTTTCTTTGGCAAAATAAAGACCAACCGCCTTTTTTGGTTGTAAGTTGACAGCTACACCCACCATTTATAAAATTTACTATTTTTATATCAAAAACAGTAAATTCGCAAGCTGGAGAGCGCAATTTTACTTAGAAATAAGAGGTCTTATAAAAAACTTACACATTTTCATGCCCACATAATCAATTCTTCCGATAATATTTGCCTTCCACCAAAATCTTCACAGCCCCATTCTTACAACCCCAGTTCCTCAAATTCCAGTTCTTAAACCAGCATACACCTCAAGACTCACTACTCACTACGTTTTCCGCCGTAGCCACGGAATTGGGTTTCGCTCATTTCATTCGCTCAAGCCCACGGCTCAAAACTCATAACTCATAACTCAAAACTCTTTCCTCTTCCCCAACCAAACCACAAT
>CAYOOQ010000011.1:0-16216 GCA_964405675.1 uncultured Methanosarcinales archaeon
CATCCACAATTATCGGATCTTTTTTTGAGATGACTTCAAATGCCTCTTTCGGTGACAGGGTAACTGCGTTCTGGGACAACTTCCATTGTGTTTCAGCATTTAACTGCTCTACTTCTTGTGAAACTTCATCACCTGAATCGCCACCATCAAAGTTACAAACAAAATGGCCTGTCAAGTTTCCTTTGCATAGCGATAAAACCGAAATTGCAAAAAAAACCACTGCTACAATTGCAAAAAACCCGTATTTTGAACCTTTCATTTTATCATTCAATTTTATTTTTTTGTGTACTTTTCTATTTCCACCAGATTGCCCAAATTAACTATAAATGATTTATATTTTTTTTGCAGGGGAGAATAAGGATTTACTGTTGTTTAGTAGTAAAGATATCAAAACATTTAAATACTTGGTATTACATCCTTCAGTAGGTGTTGATTCATGGTAAACAAAACAACAAAAGCGGCAGTCGCAGCCCTCATGATGGGATATGTTGCATTCACTAATTCAGATTTACAATATGGTAATTCTTCAGGGCAAGGTTTTCCGGATAAAACCAGGAATAATGCTAATACTGTTGAAGCCTCTACTTCATCTGGAAATTCAATTGATGATATTGCTAATGGTTCTTCTTCAAAATATAATGTTGCTAATAACTCACAGCAGCACGAAGATCTTTTGTCATACGAAGAACGGCTTAATCTATGGCTGAACCAACCCATTGAAAAAACCCTTGATGGCATTGACGGCATCACTTACGTCAATGATAAAAACTTTGATGAAGAAGTCTACGGCTCTGATAAAAAAACTATCGTTCTTTTTTATGGCACTGACGACCCTTCAAGAGGACTTGCCGCAGCCCTTAGGTCAATTGATAAAGAATTTAATGATTCATTCAGGAATGAATTTAAGATATGTGCTTACGATGACGGTACTGGTGATTTCATGTCTAAAGATGAATTCCTTGAGCTGGAAGAAATGTATGGTATAAAATCTGCCCCTGCTCTTGTTTTTTACGGCAAGGAAGGAGGGAAAATGCAGAAGATGGACGAGCTCTGGAATCTTTATGGAGGCATAATTGACCTTGATTACCTTGAAGAGGTTGTAGATGCCTACAAGCTTCTTATTCCAAGAAGAATGCTGGACTAATCTCCTTTCTTAATCTAATATTAAGAATTAAAATATTAAGAGGTTGCAGAAACTGGTTTTTTTAGGTTTATTATACTAAAAATCAAAGAAACAACGTCTGCTCTTTTAAGTACGCATAGCCTTTTTGAAACTTATTGAAACTTTCAATTCTTTTAGTATATTTTTTCTTCAGCTCAAAGGTTCCTGGCTTAGGATAAAAATCAATCTTGTCATCAAGAAAAGTCCTTTTCTCTTTTACTATTTCTATACCGAATTCTTCAGGATTTTCATATACATACGTGTCTTTCTGAAGCCCAAAGGTACTGGTGGAAACAATGTCAATGTTCCCTTTATTATTTTCCAAAAATTCCATTGTTTCAAAAAAATCTTCTCTTGTCTCACCTGGGAAGCCAAACATAATAAAAATTGTGTTGATTATGCCAGCTTTTTTAGCTTTTCTTAAAACCATTGAAATATCATTTACATTCGTTCCTTTTCGCATCTTATCAAGCATCCTTTGAGAACCCGATTCAACACCCCATGCCACACTTTTCAAACCCCCCTCAGCCAGGTAATCAATATGAGGAAGTAATTCTTTTGTCGGCCTCAACTGTGCCCACCAACTGGAACCTTCCGGAATCTTTGAAGCTATCTCTTTAAGCCTTTTAAGCGAGATCATATCATCAATAAAAAAGAAATGTTTCCCTTGTTTTTTGTTCAAATCAGGCAAAGGAATCTCCTTGTAAGAATCCTTCATATGGTGGCTGCAAAAAGAACATCTTCCGTAATAGCACCCTTTGGTTGATTTTACCGGTAAAATATCAGGAGAGAGATAGTCTCTACAATCAAAATCACTAAAATCCGGCTCACAAAAAGCTTCTTTAGAAAATTTGTCTCCCTGATTGTTATCAGGATTATTTAATGTTGTAGAAGCATCCCTTTCATTCAGGTAATTCACTAACTCTTCCCCTGAACCTATTACTTTCCCTTTAATCTTTGATGAGACTCCTGGCCCTCCTAAAAAAACAGGGCATTTGATCTTTTCAATAAGCCTTTCTGCATAAAAACACTGTGAGCTGTAAACAATGCTGAATGCAACATAATCTGCCTTCTCCTTCTCAATTAGTTTCAGCAACTCATCAAAAAATTCCGGTTTATCCCCTTTTTTTATTTTGCTGTTATTTTTTTTATGTATTTCTAATGTCCTGCTTAATTTATCGAAATTATCCAATGATTTTAGCTTATGGAACTTTGCATTCAGGTCCAATGCTTTCACGTCAAAGCTTGTTTTGCTTTGAACCATTCCCTTTAGGTTTGCAACTGAAAAAGGCATCATACTGCCGGGAGCAAATGGAGGATAAACTAAAAGCAATCTCATATTGGTGCAGGGGTTGGCCATTTTATTTAAGCTTTAACCAATTATTACTTCTTCTTCTTCTTTTTTTTCTTCTGTTTTTTCACTCATACTGTTATTGTTTTTACTATTACCACTTCTATCACTCTCATTACTATAACTTATACTATAGCAAATTATTACTTCTCTTGCTGATTTTTTCACTTATGCTGTTATTGTTGTTAATATTGCCATTGCTATCACTCTCATTCTATAACTTATACTATAGCACCAGTCAAGTCCGAATCTTTAAATCATCTCTCCTATATCCACATCATCATCTTCATCAATATAGTTTATTTCCAGTTCTTCTTCGTCTCCTGTTGTTTCTTCTTCAGTCACCGCTTCTTCCCCTTCTCTCTGGAGCTCTTCCTCAACAGTTTCCTGTTCTTCTTCCTCTTCTTCTATAAGATCTCTCTCTCCTTCTTCTACGGTTTCATCAACTCTTTCAGCTTCTCCTGCCTCTCCAGCCTCTTCAGCTTCTTCGGGGATATCTTCAATTATTCCATCTTCTGTGACAACTTCTTCTGCATCAAACTCTGTAGCTGCACAACCTGCCATAAAAATCATTACCACCATCGCCGTGATAATTTTCATCGCTTCTTTCATTTTCTACCACCTCTTTCAAGGTTTTCCAGGATTATTATTTTTAAAATTTTCTTTTTTTTTCTTTACTTCTTATTATAGGTCTATTTTTCAGACGGATTTTAACTTCCAACATTCTTTTCTTGCTGCAAATTCAAAAAATTTATATATTAGTTTTGTTTCTATACGTTTATCTTAAATCAACAAGGTTAGCTTTAAATTATTTTGTTCGAATAAAAATCGAAGGAGGTGGTTCGTATGAGGAGAAACAGATACGGCCTATGGGATGAAATGAGAAGGCTTCAGGACGAGATGGATTCATTGTTTGGAGATTTTTTCGGTGGTAGTGGTGGCAGATATGGACAAAGGGAACTTACTGGCCCAGATGAGAGGATGCCTGCTTTTGCAGGATATACTGAGCCCTTAGCAGATCTATTTGAAACAGATAATGAAATAGTCGCTACAGTTGAGCTTCCAGGTGTAAATAAGGAAGACATCAATGTAAGCAGGACCGACAATGGTATTGAAGTGAGTGTTGAAAAGACAGATGAGCAAAAGGATGAAGACAAGAAGAAGGGCTATTACAGGATTGAGAGAAGGCACACTGGCTTTTACAGGCACTTCCCTATGCCGTCCTACGCTGACACAGAAAAGATTGATGCGACCTATAAGAACGGGGTGCTTGAAATCAAAGTGCCAAAAACCGAGAAAACTGACACAAAAAAGCGAATAGACGTAAAATAACTGTGTAAAAACCTTGATTTATTCACAGTTAGGTTTTATTTTTTTTATTTTTTAAAACCCTTGATTAAGCAATTAAGCTTGATTAAATTCATTTTCAAAGAACACAAAGCTAACAGGTGTAATTCATCAGGCCATGAGCTCGTTACCCCCGTTGGATTTGGATTTGGATTTACAGTAAGTATTGATGATAAAGTTCACATAAAAGGTTCACATAAGATTTGCTATTCATCAAAAAACTCAATGGAGGGATCATTATGACTGACGAAAAATTCACATTAACCGCTGCGGAGGCTGTCCAGATGGATGTGGGCAGGAATATTGCCAGGGTATCTTCCGGCGCAATGGAAAAATACGATATAAAGCCTGGCGATGTAATTGAAATAAAAGGAAAAAACAAGACCGTTGCATCCGTCTGGAGGGCAAGACCTGAAGATGACGGACTTGATATAATCAGGTTGGACGGCAACCTTAGGAATAATGCCGGGACTTCACTAGGGGAGAAGGTTGAGGTTCAAAGGGTTGATGCAGTTCCTGCTGACTCTGTAACCATCTCACCCGTTGAACAGGTTAGGTTTACTGATGACCCAACATCATTTTTTCTCCAGAAGCTCCTTGATAAGCCCTTGATTAAGGGGCAAAGGATTTCACTGGACGTCATGGGTACACAGCTTCATTACGTGGTGAGTAAAGTCAGCCCGAACAAGGTTGTTATGGTTCATCCGGGCACAAAGCTTACTGTCTCAGACAGGGTCGTAAAGCCCGATAGCATGAAACTTCCTGAAGTGTCTTATGAGGACATAGGAGGATTGCATGAAGAGGTTGATAAGATCAGGGAGATGGTTGAGCTGCCCATGAAGCATCCTGAAGTGTTTGAAAGGCTTGGAATAGGGGCTCCAAAAGGTGTCTTACTTACAGGCCCTCCCGGGACAGGAAAGACTCTTCTTGCAAAGGCGGTAGCTTCTGAAACAGAATCCCATTTTTACTCGATTGCCGGCCCTGAAATTATGAGTAAGTACTACGGCGAATCTGAAAAGCAGTTAAGGGATGTGTTTGAAGAAGCGGAAAGCTCTTCCCCTTCAATTGTCTTTATTGACGAGCTTGACAGCATTGCTCCAAAGAGAGGAGAAAGTAAGGATCAGGCAGAAAGGCGTGTGGTTTCACAATTACTTACACTTCTTGATGGGTTGAAAACGAGAGGTAAGGTTGTTGTTATTGCCGCAACCAACAGGCCGGATGATATTGACGAGGCATTAAGGAGGCCTGGGAGGTTTGACAGGGAAATCAGGATAAATCCTCCTAATGAGGAGGGAAGGAAAGAGATTCTCCAGATACACAGCAGAGGCATGCCTCTTGCAGATAATGTTGATTTAGACGAGGTTTCCGAGAGAACCCTTGGTTTCACTGGCGCTGATCTTGAGGTATTATGTAAAGAAGCTGCGCTAAAAAGCCTTAAGCCATATGTGCCAAGCCTTAAGCAATATGATATCAAGGTACCCACAAATGTCCTTGAAAAGATGGTTGTTAAGCTGGAGCATTTCAAGGCAGCCCTGAAAGAAGTGGAGCCTTCCGCCATGCGTGAAGTGCTTATAAACAAGCCAAAAACCAAATGGGCAGATATAGGTGGCCTTGAAAATATCAAAAAACAGCTTCAGGACGCTGTCGAATTACCACTTAAAAATCCAGAACTTTTTAAAAAGGCAGGCATTACCTCTCCCAAAGGGATACTCCTTTCCGGTCCCCCCGGAACAGGGAAGACGTTGCTTGCAAAGGCCATTGCCAATGAGGCCAAGGCTAATTTTATTGCAGTGAAAGGCCCTGAACTTATAAGTAAGTGGGTTGGGGAAAGCGAGAAAAAGATAAGGGAAATCTTCAGCAAGGCAAGGCAGGTCTCTCCAACCATCATTTTTTTTGATGAGTTTGACAGCATCTCAAAAGCCAGGGGCAGCTCTTTGACTGACAGCACAGAAAGGGTAGTTAACCAGCTTTTAACGGAGTTGGATGGTGTTGAAGATTTAGGCAATGTCACAGTGATTGCTGCAACCAACAGACCTGACCTTATAGATCCTTCATTGCTTAGGCCAGGAAGATTTGAGCTTAAGATTGATATAGGTAAGCCGGATAAGGAAGCGATCCAGCAGATCCTAAAAATCCACACAAGAAAGATGCCTCTCTCAAAAGAGGTTGATTTGAAAGATTACTTCGATAAATTGCAGGGTTGGACTGGTGCAGAGATAGAAAGTCTTGCCAGAGAAGCAGGCCTTAACGCTGTCCGTGAGGCCAGCTCCAAAAACGTTGATGAAATAATTGTCACAAAAAAGAACTTTGAGGATGCTTACAAAGAAATCCTTAAAAGAGAAAATAAAGACGGAGGTGAAGTGAATGAAAATAGTACCACTAGGAAAAAGGGTTCTTCTGAAGCCTAAGGTGGAAGAAGAAAAAACAAAGGGTGGGATTTATATCCCTGACTCAGCGAAAGAAAACAACAAGAGAGGAGAGGTTGTTGCAATCGGCAAGTTTGATGAAGACAAAAAGCCGGATATTAAGGTTGGTGACACAGTGCTTTACGGAGGGTATAGCTCAGACGAGATAGAAATGGATGGAGAAACTTACCTGTTCATTGACTATAAAGATATTTTAGCAAAGCTGGAGTGAGGTGATAGATAATGACTACTAAAAAAATAATCTTTGATGAATCAGCAAGAAAAGCTCTTGTTAAAGGAATAGACAAGGTTGCAAACACAGTAAAAGTGACCCTTGGCCCAAAGGGCAGGTATGTTGTTCTTGATAACAGCTCAAAACCTACAGTGACAAACGATGGTGTTACCATTGCAAAAGAAATTGAGCTTCATGATAAGTTTGAAAATATGGGTGCAAAGCTTGTTAAAGAGGTTGCATCAAAAACGCAGGATAATGCAGGTGACGGAACAACCACAGCATGCGTATTGGCCCAGGCAATTATCCATGAAGGTATGAAGCATGTGACTTCAGGCGCAAACCCCATTGAAGTAAGGAGGGGTATAGAAAAGGCAACTGAAGCTATCGTAAAGGAGCTTAAGAGCAAAAGTGAAAGTGTAAGTGATAAGGAAAAGATCCAGCAGGTTGCCACCATCTCAGCAAATAACGATGAAGAGATTGGAAAACAAATTTCAGATGCGATGGAAAAGGTTGGAAACGACGGCGTTATAACCGTTGAAGAGGCCAAAAGTATAGAAACAACCCTTGAAGTCGTTGAGGGAATGCAGTTTGACAGGGGTTTTGTATCTCCATACATGGCGACAGACCAGGAGAAGATGACCAGCGAGCTTGAAGACCCTTTCATTTTGTTGACAGACAAAAAAATAAGCAATATGAAACAGTTGGTACCGGCTCTTGAAAAAGCTGCAAATGAAGGCAAACCATTGTTCATCATCGCTGATGATGTGGAAGGAGAAGCCCAGGCAGCCCTTATACTAAACATAATGAGGGGAACTGTTAAGGCTTGTGCAGTGAAAGCCCCAAGCTTTGGAGAAGAACAAAAAGAAATGCTTGAAGATATTGCTCTTTTGACAGGCGGAAAGGTTGTCTCAGAAGACAAGGGCATGAAGCTTGAAAATTTCACTGAAGACATGCTTGGAAGAGCAAGAAAGGTAACAGTTGATAAAGATAAAACCACCCTTGTTGAAGGCAAAGGAGAAAAGCAGGAGATCCAGTCAAGGATGAGGCAGATTGAAAACCAGATAAAGAATGCTGATTCCGACTACAAGAAAAAAGACCTGAAAGAAAGGCTTGCTAAGCTAGGTGGTGGAGTTGCTGTTATCCAGGTTGGAGCTGCAACAGAAACTGAGATGAAAGAAAAGAAGATGAGGATTGAAGACGCCCTTAATGCAACAAAGGCAGCAGTTGAAGAAGGTGTTGTTGCCGGTGGCGGTATAGCACTGTACAGGGCAAGCTCTGCATTGGCTGACCTGGAGCTATCTGAAGACCAGAACATAGGCAAGAACATACTTAAAAGATCCCTTGAAGAGCCATTAAGGCAGATTGCAAGCAATGCAGGTGTTGAAAGCGCTGAAGTGATGGCAAAAATTAAGGAAGAAAAAGGAAGCTACGGTTACAACGCAAAAACAGGCAAATTTGAAGATCTTTTCAAAGCAGGAGTCATCGACCCCACAAAAGTGATAAGGTCTGAAGTGCAAAACGCCGCATCAATCGCTGCAATGGTTCTTACAACAGAAGCATGCGTGACTGAATACGATGCGGAAAAAGAAGACAGGCCTGTTGAGTCCATAATCTTCTAAAACTTCTATTTCTTTTTTTTCTTTTATTGTTTCTTTATTTTCATAATGTAAATAGGTTATTTTAGGTTAAAAGGAGAGAAGAGTTATGAGTTTTGAGTTGTGAGTTTTGAGTTTTGAGTTATGAGAGTTATTGCTGGCTTAAGAACTGAAATTTGAAGAGCTGTGTTGTGAAGAACTAAATGTTAAAGATTCAGAGGTAAAATACCATTATTCCACTTATTATTGAATTTATTTACATCATCATTACAATTACATGAACATTAGAACTATCAAAGAAATTTTGCTTCATTATATCCACAAGAAAAAAGTAAAATTAAATAAAAATTAAACCATGAGTATTGAATAATCAGATTATTCTTTTTTTTCTTCAGAATCTTCAGAGCTGTCTTCAGGTTCTTCTTCAGATTCTTCCAATGCCTGATGAGCTTCATCGCTGATTGAATTCAGCTTTTCCAAAAATTCTTCCTCATCAACTACCTTCTTTTCAATAAGGTAATCTATTAAAGTGTTAAGCAGGATATTGTTCTCTTCAACCAGTTCCTCAACGCTCATTTCTTCTTCATTCTGAAAATTTTGTTCATCTTCTGCCATTTTAGTACCTCCACAAATTATTTAGCCGTATACCGCACTTGGGATAATCCGTCTTTTTTAAATATTCCCATTATTTCTTCTTTTCATTAATTTAATTCCAAAAAAAGCTGAAAAAATGCTTTTTCCCGCCATAGGCTTTAATAATTTCAAATCGGTTGGAAGCTAACACAGTATTTAAATATCTATTAGTATTTGGATTACTAACTTTGAGAATCAATTACGATTGTTAAATACAATCAGTTATGAGGTGATGTTCAAATGAAAAATACAATAAAAATTATGGCTTTGCTGGCTTGTCTTTTGCTTTTTGCTGCCGGCTGTACCCCTCAGGAAAACAACACTCCTGAAGTAACCAGTTTTGAAGAATGTGTTGAAGCAGGGTATGATGTGATGGAAAGTCATCCCCGGCAGTGTGAGGCTGATGGCATAATATTTACTGAAGTTATTGATGAGAATGGAGAATCCCTTGCGGAGCAGTGTGAATCAGAAGGTGGAACTTGGCTTCCAGAGCACCATGAATGTGAAGACATTAGTGAAACCTTTTGCTCAGAATTGGGTGGAAGTTTTGAATCCTGTGCATCCGCTTGCCGCCACGATCCTGATGCAGAGATGTGCATAGAAGTTTGTGTTCCCGTGTGCAGTTTTGAAGGATCAGAGGACTATGTGGATGAGAATGATAACAATGGCGAAAATTCACAAGGTAGAGCTGATGAAAACAACTACAGTGAGATAACAAGCTTTCAGGAATGTGTTGATGCAGGTAATCCCGTAATGGAAAGTTACCCTGCTCAATGTGAAGCTGATGGCACAGTTTTCGTGCAGGAATTGTCAGATGAAGAAATGTGCGAGAATCTGTTTATGGGCACCTGGCTTCCTGAACACAACGAATGTGAAGGCATCAGTGAGGATGAATGCTACCAATTAGATGGTGTTTATGACTCTTGCGCATCCGCCTGCCGGCATGAGCCTGAAGGCACCCCCTGCACCAAGCAATGTGTTTTTGTATGTGAGGTTGGAGCAGGAGCATCAGATGATGTGAATAACGGCCATGATGATCTTCCCATAAGCGAGGAGTGTGAATCAGAAGGTGGCACCTGGCTTCCTGAACACAACGAATGTGAATACATTGAGAAAGATTTTTGCACAGAAACAGGAGGCACCTTTTATGATTGTGAATCTGCCTGCCGCCATGACCCTGATGCAGAAATGTGTATAGATGTTTGTGTTCCCGTCTGCAGGTATTGATTATAAGCAAACAACAACTTTTTTATTTTTTTAATTATATCTTTCTTTAGATTTTAGGTGTGCCACTAAAAATTTTTTAACAAAAAATAATGTAATTAAGGGCATTCATAAACTAAACCTCACCCTTGATTTAATTCCGCCAGTTTAATTTTTAACATCACACTTGTCTTATATTTCTATTCCAAATAGTAATGTTTTTGCACGGATTTTGGGAAAAATATTTATATTATTGTCTTCCAGATAACAAATATTAGTTTAAAAGATAAAAGGAGGCGAAAAAATGGTGAAACACAGGAACGTAGTTTTGGTGTATTTGTTTTTTATGATTACATTTGGAATCTATGGTATTTATTGGTTGGTTTCAACGAAAAATGAGATGAATAGTCTGGGAGCACAAATTCCTACCGGATGGCTTTTAATAATACCTATAGCAAACATTTATTGGGTGTATAAATACTGCGAAGGATTTGCCCAATATGTAAAAAAGGATAATAACGCCGTTCTTTGGTTTGTTTTATACATCTTTGTTGGAATAATTATGCCTGCGATAGTTCAATTGGAACTAAATAAGATGGCTTAATTTTTTATTTTTCTTTTTTCTACTGAAAATCTTTCAGAGAGCCTGTCGGAAATCAATTTTTACCACATAAAGGCTTATTTACAAAAGCCATTTGTTTGTTCTTCAATGTTTTTTACAAAATCCGTAAACTTTAAATTTAAAAAGCAACTTCACTTTCCCATGGCAATGAAGAAATGCAATTTTTGCGGGAATAAAGTTCCGGAAGCCGGTCAATGCAACAAGTGCGGATTTGTGGATGGTTTTACAAGACCTCCAACCAATGAGGAATTCAAGAAGGCCCGTGAAATAAACAAGAAAAACAATTATGGCCAGTTTAAGAACATAGACATGCTTCTTATTGACGAGTAATTTTTTTAATAAGTTCTTGTTATAATAAAATACACTTACTAAATTTTTCTGTAGAATTACATTTATACTGGAAGGATCTTTATCATACGAAAGATAAATGTCTCGGGGACAATTTCAATCTTACCTTCTTTATATTGTTGAATGAACCATCTGTAGCCCTTCTCATCCGCCACATTCATTACCCCTGCTGCAAACAACATGCCCCTTACATTCATTTCTTCTATATCTACGTCTCCAATCATTTCTTCAAGGATATCTTCAGGCACATCATTTATATTTTCAATGGTCATATCAAAGTCTTGCTCCTGGTCAAAGGCCCCTGCCAGCAAGATAAATGCTTCATCATCATTTTCAGCATGCAAAGCCTCAAAATAATCTTCTTTTGTGACATTAATCTCATTGAGGTCAACAGTTTCCCCCAGGCCTTCCCGCAATAGCTCTTCGTTTATAACCAATATTCTATAATAGCCCGTATCTTCTGAATAATTTTCAATTTTATTAAGGATATCACCATTATCCATAAATTCCCCAGCAGTTTCATCAATAGCATCAAGTTCTCCAGGGATTATGCTCATGCCCATCATTATTTCATCTTCAACGTCAAGAAGCACCAGGAGGCTCTCTCCTTCAGGAAACTCCTCCATGAAATTCTTGTAATCCATATAAAAGAATCCACCAAAAATAACTGCCAGTATGAATATTGCCAAGATAACTGCTCCCACAGCCTTCAATATGCTTTTTAATATCTTCAAAAATACCCAAAACACAACAAGCACAGCTACAATCACTACCAGCAATTCAATAAACGCCATAGTTAGAAGTCATTTTAAAATAATATTTAAACTTTTGTAATTTTCAATATTTCTTCTTTTTCAGTAGCATTTCTCCTGCATTACAAAACCTATTTTCAATTGTTTAATTAATTACCATTCTTAAAAAGTGATAAAAATTTATATAAACTCTTAAGTTTAAAAACGCTTATGGAGTTTGAAGTGGGTAAAAAAGAAGATATAACTGAGAAGCAGAAGCAAAAATACGAGAAAAAGGATATTGATCTTGCTTATAAGTTTGCAAAAGAAGTGCATAAAGAATTTGGTTATTTCATAAAGGCAATTGTTTTATTCGGAAGTAGTGCCACCGGCAAAGAAACTACTGAAGGTGATATTGACATACTTCTGGTGGTTGATGACGTTACTTATTCCATGACAGGCGAGGTTGTTGAAACATACAGAATAATCGTTGAAAACCTTATACTAAAGGTATCTAAGAAGATTCATGTCACAACCCTTAAGTTCACTTCATTTTGGGATTACATCAGGGTAGGGGATCCCGTAGGCCTCAACATTTTAAGGGATGGTGTAGCTCTAATTGATACAGGATTTTTTACCCCTCTTCAATTCCTTTTATTCTCAGGTAAAGTAAGACCCTCATCTGAATCCATGATGTCATACATGGCGAGGGCTCCACAAGCCCTTCAGAACAGCCGATGGCATCTTTTGCAGGGAACCCTTGATCTCTACTGGGCAGTTATTGATTCCGCACAGGCAGCAATAATGAAAAGCGGCAGGCTTCCCCCCACACCTGCGAGAGTTTCAGAGCAACTTCAACATCTTGTAAAAGAAGGTCTCATTTATAAAGAAGCTCCTAAAGTCATGGATATGTTTTATAAGTTATCAAAAAACATCCTCCACAAAAAGACCACTGATATAAGCGGAAAGGACTATGAATTCTATTATAAAAAATCAAAAGAATTTGTTGACAACCTGAAAAAATATGTAACAAAAAGATGAGAAACAGATAAAAAAATAAAATATTAATTTCTTATTTCTTGAAAGCTATTACTGCAAGCAGCACAACCATGAATGCCAGCACTACAAAAGCTGCCACAAGCACATACAAGAATGCATCAGACTCAAAAAATGGTTCATCAGTTACGGGTTGTGCAGTTACAGGGCTCGGCTGTCCGATCGGCTGCTGTGTTCCCGGCTGCTCAATCACTTCAACCTCTTCCTCCTCGTCCTCTTCGTCTACATCGTTAGCCGGAGGAGTTGGTGTTGGTGTTTCGCACTCATTCACTCTTATTGTTAGGATTTCCCTTTCAAACCTACTGCCATCCTCATAATAAGCTCTAACTTCAACCTCATAGTTTCCAGGGCTCACATCATCACTTATGGAGAATCCAAAGTCTTTTTGGAATTCAGTATCCCTGTCATCATAATATCCCCTGTCAACATCAAAAAATTCATGTTCATATATGTCAAGGGCACCACTTTCAATCACTAATTGAGCACTTTCCTGATCCCTCGAGCCAATATTTTTAACATTCGTCCTTAAACTGAAGTCCCTGTTGCAGGCTACTGTTGAAGGAAACAAGGAAGCTGTCTTAAAGTAAAGCTTCTCGTTTTCTTTTTCAATTTCAACATCAATTTCAATGAGCCCTATGTAATAATATGTGCCGTCATCATCTTCCCCTTCTACAGATAAATCAAGAAGATATGTGTCTTCGTCAACATCATAAGGGATGTCAAAGCTTAGGGTTACCCTTTCATTTCTTCCAGGCCTTAGTCTCCTTATGCTTTCTTCAACATCCAGCTCATTTTGGGTTCCCATTCTTTCAAGGATACCAATTATTTCAATATCATTAATATCGTTCCTTTCACTCCAGAGGTTTTCAACCCTCACTTCAAGCTCAATGGTTGAACCCGGCCTTACTCTTTCAATATAACCGCCATCCTCTGTATCAATATCATCATAGCACCTTGTGGGGCTACATGATGCATCAAGGCGTGTAATGGCAAGCATCTGCCTGTCAACTTCAATCTCAAAGGATTCCGTATCAACTTCTCCTGATTCATCCCTGACCCTTACAGTCACCTGATGCTCCCCTTCCTGCTCAAGTGTAGGGGTCCATCTTATTCTGCCATTCTCATTAATGGTCATTCCATCAGGTCTTTGTGTAAGATCGTAAGTCAGTTCATCTACACCATCATCAACATCAGGGTCTGTTACCCTTACATCGAATGAGAAAGATCTCTCAACATTCACTTTTTTATCAGAAATGCTTGAAATCACTGGAGCAGTATTTTGTATAGTGACTTCATTTTCGCCAGAATCTTCCGCTTCTCCATCTTGGATCAGGACCTCACAACCCCAGGTTTCTCCTTTTTTGGTGTCAGTTGAAGGGAGAGTTTCTGTATGCTCAGTATCGTTAACATATTGACCTGTTATGTCGTTTGTTAAAAACGATTCAGTATTGTTAAACCAATTGATTTCAATGGTCTCAAACTCCACGTCAGTTGTTGCCCTGAATGAACATTCAAGGTTATCTCCTGTTTTTGGATTTTCTGGGGTAATTTCTACATATTCCAAACTGATATCGGCAGTTGCTATTTCAGCTACACGTTCCTCCGTCTTGATATCTCCATCTCCATCTTCAGCATGAACTTTACAAATCCATTCCTCTCCGTCATGGGTGTTTTCAGCATCCAAAATTACAGTATCTACTGTGCCATTCTCGTATTCATTTGTAATAATATCAGATGAAAACCAATCGCCATCACGATACCAGCTGATATTAATATCTTCAAAAGAATTATCAGATGTAATGTTAAATGAGCATTCAAGATCGTTTAATCTATTTGGCTCCTCCGGAGATATCTCCACTTTATTTATCTCAACGTCAGCAATCGCTACAGCTGTCATTGCCAGACACACGAAAATTATTAATGATAATGTTTTAAGGCCTTTCATTTTCTTCCTCCTTGTTTTTTTGTAAAATGAACTATATTAATTGATGTTATTTATAAGTGGTAAAGGATTTTAGTTTATAAATCTTTCCATATTGCGAAACACATAGTATTCCCGCTTCAAATTTTACACCAACATACCCAACACACTGCCTAAAATATTTCTGCTTATTTATATTTGACTATAATTTCAACAATTGTGGAAACAACAATTTAATAAAAGAAACCTTTACTCCTTTACCAGAAGGGTTAAATTTGGCTTGCCAGGGTTTATCCCCTTCACCAGTTAAGTAACAATTTATTGTTATGGTTAATTTTTTAATTAAGTGTAAAATCATTTGTTTTTACTTAATACCCCTTATTTGCCTAAAATTAACTTTCCTAAAGATATTATTAGTAACAACAACAACAACAACAACAACAACAAAATTGCAATAAATTGCAATAGTTAACACTATCAACAATAATAGTATTAAATATATTAGTAAGTAGTAAGTGCAAAAATGAAGTCCATTGAAATCGAAGAATCTATTGGAAAAGATTACAATTATTTAGACACCCGTAGCCCTTCAGAATTTTCTATTGACCACGTTCCGGGGGCTTTTAACATCCCCATATTTGATGATAGCCAGAGAAAAGAGATAGGCATACTTTACAAAGCCGACAAGCAGAAGGCCTTTGACCTGGGCATACAGTATTACTCAAAAAAACTGCCTCTTCTGGTTGAAGAAATCAGGAAACTGCCCCGGAATAAACCCCTGATTATATATTGCTGGCGTGGCGGGATGAGATCAAAAGCAGTTACGCAACTGGCGGATTTGCTTGGCTACAGGGCCTTCCAGCTTAAAGGGGGCTACAAGGCATATAGGAATTTTACAAGGGAGAATCTTTACAATTACACCCCTGGATTCAGGTTTATTGTTCTCTGGGGGATGACAGGGACTGCCAAGACACGCATGATAAGACAATTATCACCTTCACTTGATCTTGAAGGGCTCGCACAGCACAGAAGCTCATTATTTGGTGCAATTGGTCTTGAGCCCAGGAGCCAGAAGTATTTTGAGTCCTTGTTTTATTTTGAGCTTTTAAGGCTTGAAAAAGAAAATTTTGTATTTACGGAGGGTGAAAGCAAAAAGATTGGGGAAGTAACCATCCCTAAGTCTGTCTATAAACACATTGAAAAGGGAATAAACGTCAAGGTCAATTGCTCTCTTAAAAAGAGGGTACAAAACACTGTTGAAGAATACTTCTCAGAAGGAAACATCAGCCAGATAAAATCTATTATTCCTTTTTTAAAGCAGAAACTAGGCAAGAAAAGAATAGGGGATCTCCTTGATTACATGAACAAGGGGCAATATGAAAATGTGGCTGAAATTCTTTTGACTGAATACTACGACCCCCTTTACAAGCACACCATAGATAATATTGATTATGACTATACGATTGATGGGGATGATATAAAGCAAGCAATAAAACAGCTAAATGATATTTACAATAAATTGGGTCAAAAAAAACAGAAGATTGATTGTGGGATTTAGCCGAAAGCTTTATAAATAACTTCCTTGTCCGTGTTCTTTACATTGCCCA
>CAYOOQ010000012.1:0-15916 GCA_964405675.1 uncultured Methanosarcinales archaeon
TATCTTCATATTAAGAGAGCCAAAAGAAAGCGTTAATAAATGTTTTTATTGTATCGTGTTATTTTACACTTCTACTTTTTTTACCCAGCAACTTACAACCATCACTAATTAATGCTGAATTCACATCCGCAATAATTCTGCCTGTAAAGCCCTAAATCTTCACTCAGCTTTACACTCTTTTTAAATCCATCATTTTGCTTAAAATCCCCCATTAAAAAATCAACGTTACTGTTAATCGCAATATGCCTGCCTATCTGGTTTATTGAGGAAGCATCCTTATGTGGGCTTATGGTAAGGGTTGTACCAAAGAACTCCATCCCCATTTCCCTTGCTTTTGCAGCTGTACCCTCCAGCCTTTGCCTTATGCAAATATTGCATCTCCTCCCACCTTCCTCAGAATTCTCGTGCCCTTCCACAATCTTTTTCCAGTTTTCATAATCATGATTACCTTCAATAAGCTCGAGGGAGTATTCATCAGAAACAATTTTCGCACTTTCTTTCCTTTTCTCGTACTCTTCTCCAGGAAATATGCAGGGGTTATAAAAATACAAAGTCAACTGAAAATAATCCTTTAATCTTTCAATAACCTGGGTTGCACATGGCCCACAGCAGCAATGCAACAATATTTTTTGCATACACTCAGGATAATTTCATGGATATAAAAAGTTTGCTGATTTATTCATCTGTTTAATCTCTCCTGCAACTCTCCAAGTTGCTCATCAAACAATGAATAACTCAACCATTCTTCATCTGTTTGTGAATAAAGGAACAAATCGTAATCAGTTATGATTAATGTGACGAATGATTCTGAATCAGGGTTGTCACTCAAGAGATATATCCCGCTTGACTCGTCATTAAGCTTTCCGTAGTACATGCCGTTTTGAGGCTCCACAAGATGCATCTCTCCAACGTTTTCAAGGTCATCAACATTTTTTATTTCTTCCCTTGAAAAGCCAACTATGCAATGTCCTGTAAGGCTTTCCCTGTTGAGATCATATATTTTACCACAAATAACATTGGCATGCCTGAAATTTCCTGGAATTGTAACTGGTTCAACCCCATCGATATACCAATTTTCATTAAAATCAAGAAAATACCTGTCGTTTTTATCACCTGGCTTATAGGCCTCAAGGATCAGACTATTACAATTTTCCTTCAAGTGGTTAAATTCTGCTTTAAAAAAAAGAGAATAATCTTCACAATCTCCTCCCTCATTTTCCATGAAACTTTCTAATGACTGAAGTTGGTCTTCTTCCCCGGAGGTTATATAATCAGGAATGTATGAAAAACCCATCTGTTCATTTACAAGATAAAGGCACCCTAGCTTTATCTCGCAGTTATTTATGCATTTTCTTTCCAGTTTACTCTCCAATTGAGGGGCTCTAGGTAGTTTTGCATTTTCATTGAACCATTCAAGCGATGAATTTATCTCTCTCCTGTAAGTTCTTATTTTTTCAAATGCCTGATCCAATTCTGTTTCAAGGGCAATGTTAGAATCTTTTATCTGATAATAGCTTTCATTAAGGATAACATAATTCTTGTATAATCTTTCATAATCATCATGTAATGATTCTAAGCTCTCTGTAAGATTTTGGTTAATATCTGTCAATTCTATAATTGTCTTATTCAGCATTTGGATGTTTTCAAATGCATTAGAGCGGAACTCACCATAATCTTCTTCCAACTGCTCTTTCTGTGTGTAATAAGTATACGCTACTATTGAAAGAGAAAAAATCACTGCAACAAGTAATATCATAGCCAGGTTTTTTAATCTTCCAGGGTTCTCCATCACACAGCCTAAAATCTTTTAATTAATAAATTTTATTAAAAAAGTAATTTACCTTCTCTGAATGAACAAAAGAAACAGATTTAACAACAATAACAACAAAAACATAAAACAAAATAATAATAATAATATCCCTAGTAAGTCCAAAAAAAATATTGAAAATAGCATAATTAATGTAATTGAAATACTTAAGAAGAAATATAATTCTCCTTTGATGCTTTCTTCTTTTACGGACAAATCTCCTTTCCAGATACTTATCGCAACAGTATTATCTGCACGAAGCAGAGATGACCAGATCATTAAAGTAATTGGTGATTTATTCCAACATTATCCTGATGCAGAATCCATGGCTAAGGCTCCCCTGAAAAAACTTGAGCAATTGGTTAAGCCATCAGGATTTTATACTGTAAAGGCCAAAAACATAAAGCAGATATCTGCTCTTTTAGTTAACGAGTATAATGGTAAAGTCCCAAAAGATATTGAAAATCTTTTGAACCTTCCAGGTGTTGGGAGAAAAACCGCCGGTTGCGTCCTTGTCTATGCATTCGGAAAAGGGGCAATTCCTGTGGACACTCACGTTCAAAGGCTTTCGAACCGCCTGGGTTGGGTTAAGACTAAAAATCCAGATATAACTGAAAAAAGATTGATGGAAATAGTTCCAAGAAAATACTGGACAAAAATAAACGAGCTTCTTATTCTTCATGGTAGGGAGGTCTGCAATCCCATAACACCAAAATGTTCTATATGCCTGATTTACGACTATTGTCAAAGAATTAGTGTGACAAGGTCAAAATAACAAAATTTTTGTTATCTCCGTCATAGGAAACCATTTGTAGTAAAGGTAGGTTTCCAATATACCTACTGCGGGATTTTCAATAAAACATAATTAAAGAATCATAAAAAGCTTATTATTCACAAGGCATAACGCCACTTAAAGTAAACTCAGTATCACACTCAGTAAGATCGCCGCCCCTGTCATAACTTGGTACGAGAATTATTTTTTCAGGCTGTCCATACCTGTCTAAGTTATAGCTTACATTAATCTTGTCAACAGTATTACTTCCTATAAAGTTATGATTTTCTTCATTAACTGAATCTCTTTCCCCTATTATTGAGACTCTGGACTCAACTATATCATGTCTTCCATTTCTAACTGTAATTTCAATCTCAGAAACATTAGTGTTGTAACAGACCCTCTTGTTGCCCCCAACTTCTACAACATCAGCAGCATAAACACTACACCCTCCCGTGAAAGGCTCTAATTGAACGATTATTGTAGCTATCGATACAGCGAACGCAAGTAAAAGCACAGTTGCGATGAGAGGACTTACACCTTTTTTCGTCACCATTACCAGAATAACATTCACTTGTCATATTTAAATTTAACCATAAATATATAAATAACCATCTTATTTGATACCTGATGAAGCATACTGTTGGTGGCCAGGCGGTTATAGAAGGGGTTATGATGAAATCTCCTCACTACTATTCTATAGCCATCAGGAAACCTAGTGGTGAAATAACAACAAAAACTGAAAAGTACGTTTCATTGACTGAAAAATATAAGATATTTAAGGCTCCTTTTCTAAGAGGTATTGTTTCCATGTGGGAAATGCTTAAATTGGGTGTTAAGAGCCTTACCTACTCTGCCAATGAGTCGGTGGATGAAGAGGAAGAGACTTTGTCGGATTGGGCAATCTTTTTCACAATTCTTGTGTCAATGGCATTTGCTGTTTTATTGTTTGTAGTCATTCCTTACATGATTCCAAAGCTTATTGGTGTTTCTGAAGAAGAAACAACCCTTCTCTTTAACCTGATTGCAGGAATTTTTAAGGTAATTGTTTTCATAGGCTATGTTCTAGCTATATCTCTTATGGATGATATAAAAAGGGTTTTTCAGAATCATGGAGCTGAACATATGGCCGTCAATTGCTATGAGTCCGGCAAAAAACTCACTGTGAATAATGTTAAAAAATATTTCACATATCATCCAAGGTGCGGTACTAGCTTTATAGTCATAGTTTTGTTCATAATGATAATTGTATTTTCTTTGATTCCGTCTTTAATCAATATACTATTTCCTGCAGTAAATGAGCTTGGTACTGTATTGAAGACCATTGTTTTCCTTCTTATAAGGATAATGTTTATTCCATTGGTCGCTGGAATTTCTTATGAGATTCTTAAGATATCATCAAAATACAAGGACAATTTATTGACAAGAGCAATTGCTTTCCCCGGCAGGTTAGTTCAGGGTTTAACCACAAAGAATCCTGATGATAAGCAGATAGAAGTGGCAATAAAAGCCCTCAAAGAAGTCTTAAAAAAAGAAGATAGGTTAAAGGCTTCTTAAACTGATAATATCAATATAAAAACAGAAAAAATTCTACATAAAAGCTTTGATTAACAGATACCCTATGAAAAATATGAAAAATGCTACTATTATTGCAGTCTGTATGTTTTGATATGTTGTAAATCTCCTGTTTTTACCTTGTATATCACTTGTGGCCCTCACTATATCAGCACTTGTGACAATCCCAGAAAGCCTTCCATGTTCCATAACAGGTAGATGTCTTATATCATCGCTTTGCATAAGTTCACTCAAATCCCTTATCTCTGTGTCTTTATTTACAGTTATAAGATCTTTTGACATGGCATCTTCCAGCTTAATCTTTGGTTTTTTTTTAATTGAATCAAGTATCCTTTTTATTACATCTCTCTCCGTAATTATACCTATGGGTTTCTTATTCTGTGTAATCAGAACATAATCAGCTTTTGTATTAAGAATTATATCTAAAACTCCTTCAAAGCCCTTATCAACCTCCATAGTTACAGCGTTTTTAAGCATAATGTCCGAAGCTTTTACCATAATAATCTGTTTCACTTCTCTTTATTTATAAATATTTGTTTTCATTTTTCAATAGTGCACTATTTATCTTCGTTTTCACCTTATTAATTTTCGCTTTATCTCTGGAAAGGTTTAATTTTAATTTAGAATTCTAATTTCACAAGTGCAACAAAAAGATGCAAATAACAAAGATGTAACTAAGAAATACAAATCAAAAGGTGTGCACAAAAAGTTGCTTAAAAAGTTGCATAAAAAGCGAAAAAGATACATGCATAAAATGCCAATAAAAAAAACAACCCTGGAAACTATGAAGTTTTATTCAAATAAACGGAGATTTCTGATACTTCTATCTCTCATAATTATTATTACTATTACAATGCTGATTTCTTCGTGTAGCTTCTCAAAAACAGGGTTTAGTATATTAAACATCCCTCCTTCAGAACAAACAACCCCTGTTGAAGTATTTTTTTGTCCTCTAGACGACTGCGCAGGTGTTTTAATTAATTATTCTTTGAATTCCGATGACATAAGGTGTGCATTTTACGATTTAAGGCTTGAAAGGCTGATACATGTATTGAATAAGACAGAAGCTCAGGTTGTTTTAAATGATAAAAATTTTTACTCAAACCATGACCTTTACAATGGCATGGTTAATGTGAGGGGATACCGCTCCCCTTCACTAATGCATCATAAATTCTGTGTTTTCGATGAAGAAATCGTAATCACCGGCAGCATGAACCCAACCGAGAGGGGTAACTACCAAAATGACAATAATATAGTTGTTATCAATAGCACTTATCTCACTCAAAATTATTTAAATGAATTCGAAAGATTATGGTATGATAAAAAGAGTGGATTCGTAAGATATCCGGAAATCATCCTCAACGGCTACAAGGTAAGGAATTATTTCTGTCCAAAGGATTGTTATTCTGGAATATACACCGATCTAATAAGGGAAGCAAACTCAACGGTTTACTTTATGACCTTTAGTTTTACAAGGGATGATATTGGTGATGAATTGATTTCTGCACACAACAGAGGTGTTGATGTTAAGGGTGTTTTTGAAAGGACACAAAACAACCAATGGAACCAGTATTCAAGATTGAAAGAAGCTTCCCTCAACGTAAGATGGGATAACAACCCTGCTAATATGCATCACAAAGTTTTCATAATCGACAACAAAACAGTCATCACCGGCTCAACGAATCCTTCCAACAATGGCCTTACAAGAAACGATGAAAACATCATAATCTTTGAGAAAAAAGGGATTGCCCGACAATATCTGGATGAATTCAAGAGGGTCTGGGACCACTAACTAATTATAACAAATATTTAAAAACAAACCTTATGTCTTATTTCATAAATTAATTTATTGTGATAACTATGGAATCCAGTGATGTGTATTTAATAATCGGGCTTTTGGCGGTATTTTGTTTGGTGGGAGAAATGCTTTGTTATATGGTTTTTAAATGGAATCTTATAACTAAGATAAACACTCTTGTTGTTTATGTAGTTTTTATTGTTGGCTCTTTCATGCTTGTGTATGCCACAGGGGAGCATTCAATATTAAGAGCATTAGGGTATGGAACTGTAGCTTTAGTTGTTCTACTGATTCCTGTGGTTGCCTATACCAAGAGGACGCTTATACAACCCTTCCATGAAATTGATGCAGCCCTTGATCAGGTCGCTAAAGGTGATCTTACCACTTCTGTTAATATAAAAACACAGGATGAATTCGGTAAGATGGGCAATCATCTTGATAATGTTATAGAAAATCTGGGTCAAATGATTTCAAACATAAAAAATGTATCTAGTTCAAATGCTTCACTGGCGGATGATTTATCTGCATCCTCTGAGGAAGTTAGCAGTGCATCACAGCAGGTCAGCTCAAACATACAGGAAGTAAGCTCAAATTCAAGGGATCAGGAGCGTCTTGCAGAAACTGCAAAAAGCGAGATAGAGAACTTAAACAATTCCATTAATGATATTTCCACCAAGCTAAATGAAGCTGCTAATTTTTCAATTGAGGCTACAAAGCAGGCTAATGATGGTAAGGAATCATCTTTGACTGCTAACGATAATATGAAAAGCATCAAGGAAAAAGTTAATAGGGCAACTCAGAATATGCGGACTCTTGAGCAAAAAAGTACTGAGATTGATAAGATAATTGATGTTATAAACGGGATTTCTGAACAGACCAATCTTCTGGCTTTAAATGCCACTATTGAGGCTGCCAGGGCTGGTGAGGCAGGAAAAGGATTTAGTGTGGTTGCTGAGGAGATAAGAAAATTGGCGGAAGAATCCCAAAAAGCCACTAAGCAGATCTCAGACATAGTCTTGACCATTCAGGATTCAACCAAAGAGGCCACCAATTCCATGGCTGAAGGGGAAGAAGCCGTTGAAAAAGGGTCAACTACTATGGAAAAGACCAAAAGTGCCCTTGAAAGTGTTTCAAAAAAAATCCATGATGTGGAAAAGCAAATCAAGGATATCGTCGGCATAAGCCAGGGTCAGCTTGAAAAGACTTCCAATGTCACTGAAGTTGTAAACAACGTAAGCGACTTTTCAACGAAGACCCGTACTTCCGTTGATGAGATATCTTCTTCAGTCCAGGAAACAAGCTCTTCAATGCAGCAGATAGCTTCAACTTCCCAAAAGATTGCCAAATCTTCTGACGATTTGAAGAAAATGATTGAAAAATTCAAGCTTTAATTCTTTATAATTTTCTATAATTTTTTTTATAATACATCGTCATCATCATTCATTTTCATTATTTTCTTTTTAATCATTATCATAATCGCAATAACTCGTCATCATTATTTTTTTATCATCTTTATCTTTATCTTTATCTTTGTCTCTTTTAACTTCTTCTCCAACAACTGTTGTTTTTGTCCAAGGGTCATAAGAGTCATACAAATGCAGGGCTCATTCCATGGCCACCATCTGGTTACAAAATTTTTTTAATGTACAGAATTCCAAAAGAATGTTCAGGTTTTCAAAAATTTTTTAAATATCACAAACATTGTCTTTTCATGGATAACCAAAAGCTAAAAGAGATAGAAGAAAGGCTTGCAAAGCTTGAAGAAAAAGCAAAAGAATACGATAAATACATCAAAACTGATATTAAGCAGGGTCTCAGTGAAAAAGAAGAATTTCAACGCCTGGAAAAAAAAATAGATTTTGTCGATTCAAAGGTAGAAAGGCAGAAGGACTTTTAACGAAAGGTAAACTTTAAACTTGTCTCTTACCTTTTTGTCTATTATTTTCACGGGAATATTTTCTTTTGGCTTGCTCGATGGTCAACCAAGATTCCAGATTTTGTCTCCCACATAATGTATGTTCTCAAGCACCTTCCCCTTTTCCATTTCCTTAATTTCTTTTCCTGAAAAAAGGGCTCTTGCGATGGCTAATGGCTTTTCATTATTTTGATCCACTACTGCCACAATATCTCTTTCCTGGATTTCTTCATCGACATCCACAATTCCTGGCCTCATTATGTCTGCCCCTGATGTTACAAATTTAACAGCTCCCATATCCACAACAACCTTTTTCAGCAGGCATTCTTCAATGCACTTTTTTAGTGTAGGAATAGGTATATCATCAATATAAAAAAATACAGGGGTCCCTTCTTTCATAACAATCCTATATGTATCGAATCCTTCTTCAAGGGTTGCTTTTTTATCAAAACTGAAACCATAAAGGTTTTGGAGCTCTTCGTTTAGGGCACGGACTCCTGATTTTCTTATTTGCTGCTTTTTCATTTTACGTTTGAAAATGTATTTAAGGTTTTAATAATTTACGCTCGGGTGCACCGATAACTTTTTAAATACCCTCTTTTTCCAATCGCCTATTATGGAAGGAACAATAATGAACTTCAGGTCATCAAGACACACCCAGACATGCAACCAAATGATTATAATGGCTGAGGGCGTTGAAAGCAAGGAAAAGGCAGAAGAATTAATAGGGAAACAGGTTACTTTCAAGACTGACGGCGGAAAAGAGATTAAAGGTGAAGTGAAGGCTGCCCATGGTAACAAGGGAGCTGTAAGGGCACTTTTTGAAAAGGGAATGCCTGGCCAGTCAATCACAAAAAAGGTCGAGATCCAATAGAATTTCTTATTCTTTTGTAAAATTTAACTATTTGGTGTTTTTGTAATGTTATGTATAACAGTATATATTGTTCTTTAAGGTTTATTATCATTGCTATCATTATTATTATTATTATTATTATTATTATTGCTATTACTATTAATACTTACTTTAATTTCAATCAAAATCTATAGAAAAATTTAAATAAGAGTTAAATTTAATGCAATACTGTCGATTTTAAATCAACTAAATGTTATTTTTGGAGGTGTTTTGATTTGGGTAACAGTGAAAAGGAAGAAAATAATAACCTGGGTCGTCAGGAAACTATGCAGGAAGAAACAAACGCTGGAGAAGAGCAAAAAGATGACTCGGAAGAAATGGTTACAATAACTAAGGGCGAATACGATTATTATAGGCAGAAGGTGGATGAAGCTGAAAACCTAACTAAACGAATCAAGGCAGATTTTGAAAACTACAAAAGAACAATAGAAAGAGAAAAGGAACAATTCAAAGAATATAGTGCAGCTGATTTTTTGGAAAAATTGTTGCCTGTGCTTGATACCTTTGAACAAGCAATGACCACTACAAAACACCCTGAAGAAAAAAAGGGTATTGGTCTTATATATAGCCAGCTCCTTGATTTGCTTCACAAAGAAGGCCTAAGGCCCATCGAAGCGGAAGGGAAAAAATTTGACCCTTATAAGCATGAGATTTTGATGCAGGAAGAATGCAGCCAGGAAGATGATACTATTATAGAGGAATTCCAAAAGGGTTATATGTATAAAGACAGGGTATTAAGGTATAGCAAGGTTAAGGTTGCTAAAAAAATATGTGATGAAAATGAAAAGGGAACTGAAATCGGTGGGGATCAGTAAGCATACTCCTGTTGAATATATAAAAACCCTGGCAAAAGATTGTGAAAAATGCGGTCATTGCTGCAGTTATGGCTCTGGCTATTTCGTTAACGAAGATATAGACAGGATAAGCAAAAAATTGGGTATCAAAAAGGAAAAATTAAAGCAGGATTTTTTGGTGGAGCTTGAAATATTTAATTCGAACGTTCACAAGGCGAAGCTAAAAAATAAGGACGAAAAACCCTTCGGTCCTTGCATATTTTTCGATGAACAGGATGGTTGTACTATACATGAGATAAAGCCCTTGCATTGTAGTTTGAGCAAGGGATGTGGTAGTTACGGTGAATACATCTCCGAATGGTTCACCCTCAATTATCTCGTAAAGCCACATGATCCTGAATCCATAAGGCAATGGGCACAATACCTTAAGACATGCGAAACGATTCCGGGGGGACAATTGCATGAATTGGTGCCGGACAAAGATAAGTTAAGCAAGATACTTAACTACGAGATAATAAAATAATATAGCGGGGGATAATTATGTCTGATAAAAAAGTTAATCTTACAGTTAGTGATGGAATGGATTTTTTTGCGAATGAAGCTTCCATCAATTACAATACAATGCAGTTCATACTGGATTTTAAATGTGTGACTCCCAGGATGGACATGAGATCAAAAGAAGCTCCTGTGCTCTCCGTCAAGCATAATGTGGTTATGCTTGATCCTTATCACGCAAAGAATTTTCACAAGCTTCTTGGTGATGTTATAAAAAATTATGAAAAAAAGTTCGGACGCATAAAAAAACCTAATGCTCTTACTATTGCTGAAAAAGAGTCTAAAAGCAAGGCAAAAAGCCCTGAAAAGACCAGCAATATTCCAAACTATTTAGGATAAGGAGGTATAAAAATGGCAGATGAAAAAAAAGAAGACAAACAGAACAAAAAAGTGGAGAAGATTATTGGTATTGACCTTGGAACAAGCAATAGTGCAGCCTCTGTACTTCAGGGAGGTAGCCCTGTAATGATTCCCAGTAAAGAAGGTGTAAGCCAATACGGGAAAGCCTTTCCAAGTGTAGTGGCTTTTACTAAGGACGGTCAACTTTTGGTTGGGGAACCTGCAAGAAGGCAGGCAGTTTCAAACCCTGAAAATACTATTTCAGGTGCAAAAAGGAAAATGGGAACCTCCCATAAATACAAGATCAATGGTAAGGAATACACTCCTCAGCAGATTTCCGGTTATATATTGCAAAAGATCAAGCAGGATGCTGAAGATTACGTTGGGGAAAAGATAGAAAAGGCTGTTATTACTGTTCCTGCTTATTTTGATGATGACCAAAGGCAGGCAACAAAAGATGCCGGAACAATCGCTGGCCTTGAAGTTGTAAGGATTATCAACGAGCCTACAGCAGCCTCTCTTTCATATGGCCTTGATAAGGAAGAGGGAGACCAAAAAATTCTTGTTTACGATATGGGTGGCGGTACAATAGATGTTACCGTGATGGACTTTGGTGATGGTGTTTTCGAAGTGAGGTCAACTTCAGGTGATACGCAGCTTGGAGGAAGGGACATGGATAATGCCGTCGTTGATTACCTTGTTGAAGAATTCAAAAAACAGGAAGATTTTGATTTAAAGAAAGACAGAACAGCAATGCAAAGGCTTAATGAAGCTGCTGAAAAGGCGAAAATCGAGCTTTCAACAACAACTGAAACCGACATAAACCTGCCTTATATAACAGCAACAAATGAAGGGCCAAAGCATCTGAACATAAAACTTAGTAAATCAAAGCTCGAAGAGCTCGTGTACGATATTGTTCAAAAATCAAAGACACCCATTGAACAGGCTCTAAAAGATGCCGGCCTTAAGCCTGGTGAAGTGGACAGGATAATCTTTGTTGGAGGCCCTACGCGTATGCCTATTGTCAGGAAGCTTGTTGAAGATTATATTGGAAAGAAAGGAGAAGGCGGCGTTGATCCTATGGAATGTGTTTCACAGGGTGCTTCAATCCAGGGAGGCGTATTGGCAGGAGAGGTAAAAGATGTACTGCTTTTAGATGTTACTCCTTTAAGTCTTGGAATTGAGACACTGGGAGGTGTTTTTACAACCCTGATTGAGAGGAATACAACAATTCCTGCCCAGAAATCCCAGGTTTTCAGCACAGCGGCAGATAACCAGACTGCAGTTACAATAAGGGCATTCCAGGGGGAAAGGCCAATGGCTGCAGACAATAAATTGCTTGGACAGTTTGACCTTGTGGGAATTCCTCCTGCACCAAGGGGAGTGCCCCAGATTGAAGTCAGCTTCGATATTGATGCAGATGGGATTGTGCATGTAAATGCAAAGGATAAGGGTACTGGAAAAGAGCAGTCAATAAAAATAACAGCAACTACCAAGCTAAGTGAAGATGAAGTCGAAAAGATGAAAAAAGAAGCTGAACAGCACGCTGAAGAAGACAAGAAGAGAAAAGAAAAGGTTGAGACAATCAATGAAGCTGAATCACTTGTTACCCAGTATGAAAAAACCATCAAGGATCTGGGGGATAAGGTTGATAAAAGCAAGATTGATTCTGTTCAAAAAGGAATTGACGAGCTAAAGGAGCTTCTTAAGGACTCTGACAACAACTACGAGAAAATCAAGGAGAAAAAGGACTCCATCCAGGAAGAGTTCAGCAAGGTAGCAACAGAGCTTTACCAGGCTGCAGCCCAGCAGGAACAGGCACAGGCTGGTGCTGAGGCAGGAGCGGAAGCCGGAACCGGAGCAGAAGCTGGCGCAGGCTCAAAATCTTCTGACAAAGAAGAAGATGTTGTGGATGCTGAATACAAGGAAGAAGATGTCGAAGATGCAAAAGATGCAGACGATGCAGACAATGCAAAAGACAGTAGCAAGAAATAGGAAGAGTCTGACAACGGAAAGAAGGAATGGTTAGTTTATAATTATTCTTTCTTTTATTTTTTTTTGTTTCAATGGTTAATGGTTTTGTAATCTAAGAATTTGATAAATTTGCAAACAAACAGAAAAATGAAAATACCAACCATGCAGGAATGCATAAAATTGATGGATGATTATTGCCTACCAGAAAATGTGAGGCAACACAGTTTTCAGGTTGCAAAGATCGCAAAACTTATTGCAGACAAATTTGTTGAGCACGGACACTCTATAGATGTTAATCTGGTGCATTCATCAGCACTGCTCCACGATATACTTAAGCCCATTGATTTTCAGGATTACACAGGCATTTCCAAGGAATGCCTCTTGCAATGGAAAGACTTAAAAAAAAGGTTTAATGACTGCAAGCATCCTGAAGCTGCATACTTGCAGTTAAAAGAAAATTATCCAGAGATTGCCTTGATAATCAGGAAACATGCTTACAGGGCAGTTATTTCAGATGATGATAGCATAAGGCCAATTACCTGGGAAGAAAAAATAGTTACATACGCTGATAAGAGGGTTGCCCATACAACCATTGTCTCACTGGAGGAGCGGTTCAGGGAAGGGCATAAAAGATGGCAAGAAGAGCCTCATTACGACCCAAATTTAGCTGAACATGTAGATAAAAAATATTTTGATATGGAAAAAGAAATTTTTTCGCAAATACCAATTAAACCGGAAGAAATAGAAAATTTGATTGATTAAAATGGCTAAGGATTACTATGAGATTTTAGGTGTTGACAAGAACGCAAGTAAAGAAGAGGTAAAGAAGGCATATAAGAAGCTGGCAAAAAAATATCATCCTGATTTAAATAAAGATGATCCTGAGGCAGCTACAAAATTTAAAGAGATAAACGAGGCTGCTGCTGTCTTGGGGGATGATAAGAAAAGGACCCAGTATGATCGCTTTGGCAGCACTGGCGAAGGATTCTCAGGCTTTGAGGGTTTCGGAGGTGGTGAAAGTCCCTTTGGTGATTTCTCATCTTTTGGCGGTTTTGATGATATCTTCGATGCCTTTTTTGGCGGTGGCGGAAGAAGAGGCAGGGGTAGAAGGAGAGGCTCAGACTTAAGGTACGAGCTTTTCATAACCCTTGAAGAAGCTGCTGAAGGTGTTAAGAAAAAGATTAAAGTTCCAAGGTACGAGACATGTTCAACATGTGGTGGAAGTGGTGCAGAATCTCCTTCTGATATACACACATGCGACCAATGTAAAGGTTCTGGTTATGTAAGAAGAACTCAAAGAACACCTTTTGGAATGTTTTCCTCTACTGCTCCTTGCCCTAAATGCGGTGGAGAGGGCAGAGTTATAAATAAGCCATGTAAAACCTGCAGAGGTGAAGGGAGAACTGAAAAAACTACAACAATTGAAGTTGATGTTCCGGCAGGTGTTGACTCTGGGAATAACCTAAGGATTTCCGGACAAGGTGAAGCCGGTGAAAAGGGCGCTCCCCCCGGTGATTTATACATACATATACATGTAAAAGAGCACGAAACTTTTGAGAGAAGAGGAAACGATATTTACACAGAAGTGCCCATTAGCTTTTTGCAGGCAGTTTTCGGTGATGAGATTGAAGTTCCCACCTTGAAAAAAAAGGCAAAGATGACGATTCCTGCAGGCACCCAATCACATAAGATATTCAGGCTTAAGGGGAAAGGCCTGCCGTCATTAAATAGCAGGGCTTACGGTGATGAGCTTGTGAGGGTTATAGTACAAGTTCCAACAAAACTAACAAAGAAGCAAAAAGAGCTGCTTGAGGAATTTTGTAAAGAATCAAAAGAGCACATCCAGCCTAAGAAGGGGTTTTTCTCAAAACTAAGGGAAAAATTCGTTGACTGAATAATTTATTATTTTTTATTCAAAATCCCCTGAGTTTTGGAAGGAATACGTTATTATTATCTATTCGTGCGGCTCTTTTTTACCTCATTCTCGCCAAACAGGATATTGCACCTTTTGCATAGGTATTTGTACTTCCTATTGCCTTTCAAATCACTGCCGCAGATCGGACATCCTTTTCTTATTGTGGTCACCTTATCCATAGAGAGGATTGCATCTGAGACTTTAGCTTAATTTAATAAGAATTTATGAACTTAGTAACAATTAATAGAAAGTAGTATTCAGAAAATATGTTTAATTCAATATTGCTTATAACCTCTTAAGTTTGTAATCTCTCAATAAAGTAGTTTTGTATTTATCTGCTTTATAAGGCTTCAGCCTGATAACTCCTATTTCTTTACTTTTACTCTCATTTCCAATTTTATCTTTTATAGCCTTTTCAATACCTCTGCTTTCCTGGTCATATCCCAGGCATATAAGATCTGGACTCTCTTCCCACACTATATCAAAATAATTTCCCTTTTTGCCTGCGATTACTTTATCAGCAATCTTCAGCCCTTTAACCGATTCAATCCTTTCTTCCATATTATGCAAAGGCTCTGCCCCTTTGATTTCCTTGACATTGCTGTTTCTTGCAACAACTACGACCAGTTCATCACCACATTTCTTAGCCTGTTCAAGGAAATTAATGTGCCCTTTATGTAACATATCAAATGTCCCAAAAACCATTACCCTTTTCATTCTTTAATTCTCTATTGAGTTATTTTCCATATATTTCATTTAGCTTTTTACTCATTAATTTAAATATTTTTAATAAATTATATGGATATTGGTAATGGAAGTATTTCCGTGTTTTTAAAAAAACTTTTTTAGTTTTTTAAAGGGTATTATTAGGATCAATCATTAGAATAAATTATTAGGATCAGTTATTGGAATCAATTGCAGTTTCCTCTGAAATTAAGCTAAAAAATGGTTGTAAAACCCAAAAAATCGAAATAATTATAAAATAATGCCTTCTTTTGTATTTTGATGGAGTTATTTAACAAGGGATTGCCAAGGTCAGAAAGGATTCAGCTTGTAATATCTTTTTTAATACGCTTATCAGTTCTTGTCGCCTTACTTACAAGTATATATACACAAAACTGGCTTGTTACATTTATCTCGGCTTTAACTTTATTTTTGACTTTTGTTCCTGCTATGGTCCAAAGAAGTTTCAAATTCAAGCTCCCCTTAGAGATGGAGCTGGTAATAGTGCTCTTCATATACGCAGGTGTCTTCCTTGGTGAAGTGCATAGTTTTTATATAAGATTCTGGTGGTGGGATACTTTATTGCACACTATCGCTGGAGTTGTATTAGGGTTTGCAGGATTTATGATTCTATACATACTTTATAGGCAGGGGAAATTGTATGCAAGCCCTTTCTTGATATCATTTTTTGCCTTTTGCTTTGCCCTCTCGATGGGAGCATTGTGGGAGATATTTGAGTTTACAGTTGATTCAGTTTTTGGGGCTGATATGCAGAAGGCAAGGGATCTCGGAGGAGATACAAGGCTGGGGGTGATGGATACTATGCGGGACCTGAT
>CAYOOQ010000013.1:0-15705 GCA_964405675.1 uncultured Methanosarcinales archaeon
TAATTGCAATAATACTTGCAGTTTCTTTGAAGGTGGTGTACCAGTATGAAAGGGGAGTGAAATTTACTCTTGGTAAATTTTCAGGGATAATGAAGCCTGGGCTTAGGATCGTTATACCCATCATACAGGCATGGGAAAGGGTTGATATGAGGACTCTTGTTATAGACGTTCCACAGCAGGATTCCATCACAAGGGATAATGTCTCCGTGAATATCAATGCCGTAATCTACTTCAGGGTTAAGGATTCTGAAAAGGCAGTAATAAAAGTGGAAAACTATTTTTATGCAATAAGCCAGTTGGCACAAACCACCATGAGGGATATCGTGGGGGAAGTTTCACTTGATGAAGTGCTTTCAAACAGGGAAGAGATTTCTAAAAGAATAAAAAAATCAGTCGACAAGGCAACAGACCCATGGGGTATTGAGGTTCATATGGTTGAGCTTAAGGATGTTCTTCTTCCAAGCGGAATGACAAGGACAATGGCTCGACAGGCGGAAGCTGCAAGGGAAAGGAAGGCTGTAATTCTCAAGGCGGAAGGAGAGGCTGCTGCCGCTGAAAATCTGGCAAAAGCTGCTGATATGATGAGAAAAACACCAGGGGCACTTCATTTGAGGACTTTACAAAGCTTAAATGATATAAGCTCAGACCAAACAAATACAACTAATTTTGCTGTCCCGTTGGAAATACTGGATGCTTATGAGCGGAGGTCAGAATGATAGAGTTTTATCTTATTTTAATCGGAATTGCCGTGGTGGTTATCCTTGCAACAGGCATTAAGGTAGTTAACGAATTCGAAAGAGGCGTCAGGTTTACCTTAGGAAAATACTCTGGAAAGATGCAACCCGGCTTGCGTTTTGTCATTCCCATTATTCAGACCTGGGAGAGAATTGACATAAGGACTATAGTAGTAGATGTCCCCAGCCAGGATGCCATGACCAAAGACAATGTTTCAGTTAACATAAATGCTGTCCTTTATTACATGGTGAAAGATTCAGAGAAGGCAGTCATGGAAATTAATGATTTCAACTATGCAGCAAGCCAGTTGGCCCAAATTACAATGAAACAGATTGTGGGGGAAGCTGATCTCGATGAGCTATTAACCAACAGGGATGAGCTTTCAGGAAGAATCCAAAAGATTGTTGATGAAGCAACAGACCCATGGGGTATAAAGGTTGAAAATGTTGATCTAAAGCACATAGAAGTACCTGAAAATCTCCAGAGGATGATGGCTAAAGAAGCAGAGGCTGAGAGGGAAAAAAGAGGAGTTATAATAAGGGCGCAAGGGGAAGTCGACGCTGCAAAGAATCTTGTGAAAGCCGCAAAATCATTGCATAAGTCTCCAGGCGCACTTCACATAAGAACTCTTACCAGCATAAATAATTTAAGCAACGATAAAAGCAAGACAAACATTTATGCCATGCCTTTAGAAATGCTAAGATTTTTTAAAAATCAGCCATAAACTATTTTTTCTGCAATTTGCAGATTTTTTTCATATTTTTTCTGATGTTCTTGCAATAATTCCTGAACAAATTTTACGCAATTTTGCTTGCACTCCCCACACAAAAGCTTTCCTGACCTGCATCCTTCGTCAGTTTCTTTCAAAAATTTATCGTCAGGGTTATGGAACTTTTGAATCTCATAAACTTTGCATATGTCCGGCTTGCCACCCCTTTCCCTTTGCTCTTCAACACTATCTCTTCCCCCTGTAAAGCTTCTGTTTATCTTTCTTTTAGCTTCCTGTGGGCTGTCCGATAAAAATATTGCTGTGTCCGGCTCGGAGCTGCTCATTTTACTTCCCTCTTTAAGCCCCGATTGATGTATAAAGTAAAAAAATGAAGGCACATTCACATCGTAATCTATTCTCTTTGAAACATCCCGGGTAATTCTTGCATGAGGGTCCTGCTCAAGGCCTATGCCTGTAATTGTGGGAGCTTTTCCATACATGAAAGGTAATTGTATATGCAAAATATCTGCTATCTGTAAAAGAACAGCAGAAACCTTTCCAAGGTCAACATGCCCATAGATTGCCTCAAACATATTCATAGTAATCTTTTTTGATATCTCATAACTCAGCTGGTAATATTCCTGTTCTTTTCTTGATTGTACATATATATCATCTTCATCAAGCCCAAGTGCAAGAACATCAGCGATATTTTTCACGGCCATCTCTTTGGCTTCATTTATATTTGATACTTTTGGCCTGCTTACATACCCATCAATATCGCAAACACAAAATTTTCCCTTAGCACCTAATTGTTTGAACAGTTTAAAAAAATCCACATCTACCTTATGGCCAAAATGAAGGCTACCGGTTGAAGCAATACCTGTTAACTGGAGAAATTTTTCCTTATTTTCTATGGCGTTTTTTATTTTAGAAAAATCTCTGTGGGCAATTATAAGTTTCCGCCTCATAAGATAATGGTCAGCAATATTAAAATCCTTGAATTTCTCAAGTCCAAACTCATTGAATATATTCTCATAATTATCTATCTTTATGCTTCCCCATGCATCAATTTTTGCCATAACACCTGTGACATAGGATTATTTATAAATTTATTGACGCAATATTTATAAATCAAGTAATTCATTGCATTATCATGAGATTGCTTTTTCCTGCATTGCTTGTCTTGTTTTTATTTTTTGGAGTCGTATTTCTCCATGAGTTTTCAGCGAGAGAATATGAAAGGCTTATTCTATCATACAATGAAACAACAAAAGAAATGAACTCAGTGATTAAGGAGTATAATGATCCTTCACTACTTAGCGTTGAAAGGGTTAATCTCATAAACAAGTATTTAGAATTGCATAAGAAGAATACCACCGGAGAACTCCTTGATTTCTTTGACACGAGGAGGTCCTTTATATTAAGTCTTACTGGTTTTGAAGCGGAAAATATTAAGCAAGAGCTTGAGGCAGAGGAAAAAAGGATTTCTGTTAATTTGCAGGGTTTCCAGGAAGACCTTGAAAGGATGAATAATTCAGCTCTCATACACTACACTGAACAGACGCTCAAGGATTATGAAGAATTAAAACAAAGAATTAGAAAAGTCAATGATTAGCCCGCTAAAGTCATTTGCCCGAATGCCCATTCTGAAAGCATTGGAATCAGCCAACTCAGGCCTGCCCCAATCCATATCATTATCACAAAATCAAAAAAAGCAGCATACTTGTTTCCCCCATCAACTAATTTTATTATGATTGATGAAACAAGCGCATGAAATATTACGATTAAGGCAATATATAGGTTAACCATATTCATATCCAATGCAGGTATTGCAGGTATTACAGAACCAACCAAATCTGCCATATCCCCTTGCGTTTGAGCATCTTCAAGAGTTGAGGCAAACATTGTTGAAAGAAGCCTTGTTATTGCTGCCGACATGTAAACAGTTGTAATGAACCCCAGCATTGCTCCATACAATGCCCCCCTAAGACCTGATGCTAATTGAAGTCTCAGTTTTCTAAGGCCAAGAAGCCTTGAAAAATTCTTGCTTATGATTTCACTTATTTTTATTCCATCCCCCCCAAGGTATATGGATTTTACAAAAATATGTACAAAATAATTTATTAGATTGCTTCCGGTTTCCCCCACAAAATAAAGCCATGATCTGAACCTGTCACTTCCCACTTTAAGTCTTCTGTAAACATTAACAACCATATCATTTAAGACTCCAAAGTCATGTACCCTCAATGCACCAAGGCTGGATGTAATACTACCACCTTTAGTGCTTGAAGTTCCACCAAGAGCCCTTATAAATGCAGGAAATGCCTTGTCTCTTTTAAAAACCGCATTTTCTTCCTGTGTCGCAAAAACCCCCACTATGATGAGTGGTGTAAAACCGATTGCAAAATTAAATAAGAATGGCAAAAAATCTAGGTACACTAGAACTCCAGTTATAAAAAACGATATAGGGGCAATAATAAGAAAGCTTTTGATAATTTTTTTTGTTCCAGAATCTATTATATCCAAATTATGGCATAATTTGTCTGAAGGGATAAATGCCTTTATGAGAACAACCAGCATTATGTCCATAAAAACTACTGCCAAAAGACCGTATTGCACTATTGACATTATACTCACTCCAGCCAGGAGTGGCAGCATCAGTGCTGCAGCCATTGCGAAGGCTATGCTTATTGTTAAGGATATGAAAACGTCCTCAAGGAGTCTTATATTCTGTATGCTTTGCCTGTATTCATTTTCAAAATCATCCATGACCGCATCCTGCTCTTCCACAAGAAAGATCTGCAGGTCTTCACCAAAATCAAGGACCACTGCTAACCTGTCAAGAAAATCCCTAAAAATCTTTGAAGGGGTATAAGCAGCAACCTTTCTGCAAGTTTTAGCATAACCCAGGTTCCATTGTTTTGAAAGATAAATTATCCTTTCTGCAATATCTCTCAATTCACCGTATTCTTTTTCCTCCGCAATTTTTCTGAATAAGACCGTCCTGTTAATCTGTAATGTGGCTAAAGTCCCTGCATAAGTTATGAAGAGGTGTATTTTTTCATGGATATCTACCTTCCTTTTTTCAGCTTTTACAAAAGGAACCAGGAAGATGAACATTACTCCAAAAAACATTATTGCAACAGAAAAATACCAGGCCAGACTAAACAGAAAGAATGAAATAAGGCTTAGGACAAGGCTTAATGTAAATACCGGCATGGCAAGATTATAGAAGAAATGGCTATATGAAGTATACCCCCCGTCAAAAATATAATTTCCCATCTTAAACCTTTTTTTTGTGCAATTTGTGTGTATATCTTCTAATATTATACGGTAAAAGGCAGTCCGTTAATGCCCTCATTCCTGTACTTACTAAGCACTTCCCACACATCAAAATAATTATATATCTTATTTTCCACCATCTTTTCAAGGATTTTCCTCCTTAAATCAAGGTCTTTGTAAATATCTCTTGTATCTTCATATCCCAGCATCTTTGCAATCTTTTGCTCCAGAATGTAACTGTTGAACATACCCCTGAACCTGTGGTTGTCTTTTGCCGGTTCCCATGAAAAGACTTCTCTTGTAATCATTTTGTTTTCAACATCGTAATACCTTTCTATCTCAGTAACAGATAAAACCCTTCTTACGAAGTGACCGTGTTGTTCAACAGCCTGCTGTATTAATACAATATTGAGGTTATCAACACTTGAAATTGGTACGCTTATTGGGTGTGAAGTAATCCTCTGTATCATGCTTCTTACATTTCCTGCGTGAAAAGTACTGCAAACCGGGTGGCCTGTCTGCATAGCCTGAAAAGCGATATTTCCTTCAGCTCCCCTGATCTCTCCCACTATGATGTAATTAGGCCTGCTTCTTAATGCAGCAACCAGCAAGTCAAACATTGTGACATCTGTGTCTTTATTGGATTCTCTTGTTACGAGGTGTTGCCATGTATCATGGGGCATTGTAACCTCTGGAGTGTTCTCTACCGTGTAAACCTTATCATCGGGTTTTATGAAAGCTGCTGCCGCATTTAATGAAGTGGTTTTTCCCGAAGCTGTTTCTCCACAAACAAACATATTCATACCATGCTCAAGACACAGCCATATGTATGCTGCAAGCTCTGAACTCATAGTCCCCCAACCAATAATCTGGGTTATGCTAACCGGCACTTCACTAAACTTCCTTATTGTAAAACTTGAACCTTCAAGGCTGATCTCTCTACCATAGATAAAGTTAACCCTGCTGCCATCAGGCATTATGGCGTCAACAACAGCCTTCGCATCAGAAACCGGTCTCTCCACCCTTTCACTTGTCTCCACCATATACCTGTTCAAATCAAAATCATCCTTAAATACGATATTTGTCCTCACCATCTCAAAAATCTTATGGATGCAACTCATGCCGCCAACACCCACACAGTGCATATCCTCAAGATAAGGATCAAGAAATAAAGGCTCAAGTTTTCCATATCCCACCCTGTTCCTTATTATATGATATTTGACATTCTCATATTGTGTTCGTGTAAGTGGAATCTTATTCAAAAAGAGATCAGCAATCTTTTTGCCTTCCTCCTTCACATAGACTACTTCATCAAGAATCTTTAGGATCACCGGCTCCATATCTTCAACCTTATCCGGTACAGGATGCCTGTGGGCAATGTCAATCATCTTATCAAGAATCTTTTCATGCAGCTCATGCTCATAATCATCAAGCTGAGGCTCAATAACATGATACTTTAGGTTTTCATGGGGTTTCCTGTATATATGGATAAAAATTGGATCCCCTACTGGGTAAATCAGGTTGGGCATCTCAATATTTTTCATTTTCCTTTCAAGCTTTGCATACCATTCAGGTTCACCCACGTCTCTTGTTGCCTGCCTGTAATACTTTGCCAGATGTGGAAATTTTCTCAAAGCGGTTTCCTTTTCTGCAGTTATAGGCGGTTTTCTTCTTTTTACCATTTTTATGAAAAGCTTGCAATCTCAATAGCTAACCCTCTTCCGGGCTCAACTTTAAAGGGTATCGTATCCATGATGTAATCACTTGGGCGCTTGAAACGTTTGACATTTATAACACGAAGTATATTTCCTGCAAATGTCCTTATTTCAACATTAAAATAAATATCTGCAACAGACCTGAGCAATGTCAGGAATTTCTCATTAAGATGTTCCGGGTCCACGCAGAATATAATTGTTTTATTCATATTATTGAGCTTCTTAAGCATGTTTATAACCTGAAAGCTCTTTTCCTGTGATATTGTATCCCTCACAAGCAGGAATGAGATGGTATCAAAAATTATTATTTCGTTATCAAATATTCTTTTTGTATTAAACAATCTCTCAAGAAAATTTTCCTTGAGATTGGTATTTCCCATAAAAGGGAACATAGGCACAAACATAAGCTGCCCGTCAAGAAGGAAAAATTTAACATCGTAGGATAATGATGTCATTTGTTCAAGAAACCCTCTTGTGTTAAGTTCAGTACTTATATATGTGACAGTCTTTTGGTGTTCAAGGAGCCCATAACCTAATCTCTGCACCAGTATGCTTTTACCTGCTCCATCTTTGCCTTCAATCAAAACAAGAGAATTTGTCGGCAGCCCTCCACCTAGGCTTCTATTCAATTCATCCCTTTCAAGGTCTATCGAAGTGATTTTTTCAGCCATTCAAACCCTCTTTTTTCAGCTGAAAACAGTTGAATCTGTAATTCCAAATTCAGTGGCAACAACCGCCCTGTGGCTGTCACCAGTTAATTCCAGACTTGTATTGATTTGTATTATTTCCCCCGGATCCCAGTGCAGAGGATTTATATCATTTGACGAAATAAAGCCAATAGTTCTGCTTTCTTCATTTCTGGGGACCCTATAACCATCAACATAAATGTCAACATCATCCAGATCAAGCATTCTTCTTCCGTCATTGACTACATCTATTGTAATATTAGCTTCCTCATTACTTTTATCAATGGTTGCATTTATTATACTTATTGATGTTTGGGCAACCTTTTGTTTTTGTGTCTGCATCTCATTTAATGCCATACTATTATCAAGCAGTGATCCATATATCATAAAAACAGAGCTAATCATAATCAACATTGCAAAAAACATTACGATAAATGATCCTACTGAGCTAAATCCCATAATTAACCCTCAAGTTGAAAATTCCTCTCTTTCTCTCCCTTCGTGGGGTGTTGTAACAACAACTTCATGTTTCCGGTCACTATCAAGTTGCATAAAAACCCGGATGAATAATTTTTCGTTTTTATCCCAGATTCCTTCTCCTTTATTGAATCTTTCAGTATCTTCTAATATTTCAATTGTCCTGTTGTCCTCATTCCTGGGTATCCTTACACCATTTATGTACACATCAACTGATTCCAGCCTATGGCTTTTTTCACCTGTGTTCCTTACATAAATTTTAGTTGTGTCGGTTGAAATATCGTGGTAGACTACTTCAATATTAAACGAAGTATCCATGATATCTCTAAATGATTTGCTTTGGGATTGCATTGAGCTTTGAGCATTATCAGAAAAGCTCTTCAACCCCACAACTAACCCTGTTACTATTCCCAGTACTGCGATAAATAATATCATATGTGTTACTGCAGTGCTTGCGCCCATAATACCCCACCTTTGTAATAAATAAAAAAACTAATATATATTGCTTTCGCTTTGCTTTTATTCCATTCAGCTTATTTTTTCCAATTCAGAAATCATCTCTTGCCTGTCCTTTAGCATTGAAAATTTTTCACCCAAATCGTTATCCCCTAAAGCAAGGGATAACCACTGGCCAAAATCATTCCCTGACTCATTAACATGCTGTGAAAAGGTTTCCTGGTCCATTGTTTTAAGTGCTTCACGAAGGTCAGAAACACTTTTTATCACGGTCCCATCAGGCAGAGAGAAATGGTATTCTGCCGGCACTTCCGTTGTGGCTTTGTTTTCTTGGTTGCCTGTGTCATTATTATGAGACTGAATGCCCTGATTACTATTTGCACCATCTCCTACTTGTCGCTGTGCCCCTGTAATTCCTTCATTCCCTGCGGAGTTTGCGGCCCCAGTATTTATACTTCCACCCAACTCGGAAGACATCGTTTTCACCATCTCGTCAATTTGCTCTTTCGTAACTTTTGAATGTCCTTTTATTGCATCAACCACCAGCTTGTTAACTCCTTTTGTGGTTTTTTCTATTACGTTTTTTCTTGCATTCTGGTCGCCAGCAATTGAACTGAAGATGCTTTCTAATTTTTCTGCGGCGTAATCCTCAACTTCCTTATCAAGTTTCCCTTTAACACCTGCTTCTGTTATTATTTTCATCCCTTCACTTTCCTGTGTTTGTACCTGTTCTTGCACAGGCTTTTGAGGGTTTTGTGTTTGTGTATTACCCTGTGTCGCAGTATTACTTGAAGCATTTATATTTTGTTCATTTGTATTATCCTCTTGATTCAAAGACTGGGTTACAGGTGTGTTTTGTGCACCTGCCATTTGATTTGAACTATTATTATTCTCAGTACTGCCACTCATTTGTGTCTGTTGAGCTTGCTGTTGTTGGGGGTCATTATTGTTATTATCTGCATTTTCGTTTTCCTTATTATTATTACTATTTAGGCCGACATCAGGGATGTTTATACCCTCTTTTGCCTTAGGGTTTTCAATATTTTCCTTTTCTTCCTCTTCAACAAACGGGTTGAACCTATTGGTTACCACTTCATAAAGCCCCATGAATTTTTCCATGTTTTTTTCAATAAACTCAAGCCTTTGGTGGAACTTATCAACCACATTTTTCACATCCTGAGTTGCAGTCATATTGTTTTTAAGTTTCGTTTCAATTTCTTTTATCTTTACATTAAGATTATTATCAATCTCAATAAGCTCCTTAATCTGCTGCATTATCAGATTAGTAATCCTTTCATTTTCTTCTAATCGCTCAGGGTCAACATATTGCTCCCCGCTACTGTTATTGTTATTATTACTGGTATTATTATTGATGTTACCACTGCCAGCATTATTTTGATTTATTTCTTGGGTACTGGCATCAGGTTGACTTCCAGAATTACCTTGTATGTTTTGTTCTTTGGCAATCTCCTTAAATTGTTGGCGAAGTTTTTTTATTTCTTCATCATCAACTTCTTTTTTTTCACCGCTTTTTCCAAGAATGTTATTCAGCATAAAATGTCCTCCACCCTCTATCAACTAGCATGACTCACTACTCTAGCTCATTATTTAAATAATTTATTCACTATTGGAAAATAAAGAAATTTAGCCCACAGGCCATAATTGTACTCTTGTACTTGTTATGATTGCTGGTGTTCTTGCCTGGTAGGTTCTCATTCTGCCACTCTCTGTGTGATAGATCATTTCAAACTGTTCATTGATGAACATCCTGTTTTCAGGCCTAAGCTTGAACTTCACCATGAACATTTCCCCATTATCTAAAACAGTATCATCATCGCCATGCATCACTTCGAAACAATATCTGTCTTCGTAAGGTATCGCATCAAAAGTACAATCATGTATATAATACTTTGACAATTTCATATAATTGTAATCATCAGCCAAATCAATAGTGGCATTTTGGGTTATGTTTGCCCTGATGTTAACAAATCCGTAGTATTCGTTGTTTTCATCAACAATCGGCCCATCCTTTAATCTATACACTTTCGATTCACTTAGGTTGCTTATATCTGTGCGCAGATTAACCAACGCATGCTTATCCCGGGAACTCGAGAAGTTTATTAGCAATGCATCATTTCCATCTCTGGTAACTATACTTATCCTTTCACCTACACCGTCTCCGTCTAGGTCACGGATTCTATGTTGGCTTGTATTATCAAGTATTCCTCCCGAAACGCTTACATTCTCTAAAAATCCTTCGGGGTCAACTGCAGGATCATTCATTTGTGGATGTGCAAGCCTCGCACTGGCATGCTGGTCAGGCCCTATGAAAGAAAGACCAAAACCCTTCATCTGTATAGGATCAGAGCCTGCATCAAGCCTTATCATTGATTCAAAATTATTCAACGATTCATCACTTCTGTTTCCATATGCTACTATCGAAACTGTTTCAACCGAATCAGTTATTTTCTGCCTGGCTTCCTGACCAGTAATCAGAGCTCTCTGTTGCAAAACACCAGAGGTAGAAATTAATACTCCTGCCGCAACCGCAGCAACAAGAATTGTGGCAATAAATATGATAAGAGTGCCTATGCCCATTATAGCTTTTTTTCTTTTTAGTAGCATTATGCTACATAAACTTCATATAGAAGTATATAAATCTTTCGGTAATAAATTTGTCATCAGCCAGTGCATAATTTTTTTATTCCTCACCACAACACAAATATTTAAAAAGTTTGAGTTTCCCTTTTTTGGAAAAAGAGGGGAATTTGGTTTATATGAAAAGAGAAGAGGAGTATCCAATAAGGTATCTTTCTTTTGATGAATGGGATAAATTGAAATCCTATAAAAAACTTTCTCGTGATGACCTCATTATCACAATACTTTACAGCACTGGATGCACGGTTAATGAACTAGTTAACATAAAGATTAAAGATATTGATTTTAAAAACCAGATTCTCAATGTGCGAAAAAGCACCAGCAGGAATAATTATCACCGCCAAGTATTTCTCTCAAAGAAAGTTATAGATAAGATAAAAAAATATATCAAAGAAAACTCTGCAGGCGATTATTTGTTTTCCACAAGACAGAGTAACAAGATGACCACTAAGAGGGTAAGGCAGATAATCCAATCTTTATGTGCCCAGATTAAAATCAAGGATGCTACTCCTCAAATCATAAGATATACACATATAGCTCACGCTTACAAGAAGAACATTCCTGTTGATGCAATTCAAAAGCAGGTAGGCATAAGGAGGTCAAGGGCAATTGAGATTTTCAACCAGCTTAAAATGACTAGCTTAAAAGATGCGTATAAGGGATTTGAAATATAGGATAAACATGATAGAAACACAATAAAAGGTAAACATAATGGTTTCAATAAAAAAAGGGGGAATTGGAAAATTGGTATTTCTAATTGTATTTCTCACCTCTTTTTTCTTTGTTTCAATAGGTCATGTTGATGCATCAAGACAAATTGATATAGATCTTTCAACCGATAAGAGCTCTTATGATATAGGTGATGAAGTAAAAATAAGCGGAAATTTTTACATAAATGATGTTATGGTGCTTTCGGTGCCCGTCACGCTTGAGGTTGAGGACCCGATGGGCAACAAGGAATTTATTGAATTCCAGGGACACAGTGACGGCAATTATAAGGGAAGCTTTAAGCCTGATATGCAGGGTAATTACAAAATAACTGCCAAAGTAAACATAAGTGATTCTGTTGAAGAGAAGACCATCCAGTTGGATATAGATACCCAGGGGATAGATTTTGATTTGATAATTCCTGAAGAAATCCAATATGGTTTTGGGCCTGTTGATATTGAAGGTAAGGTTTCAGTATCAAAGCAGAATCGTCCACTTGAAAAGAACATACAATTGATGATAAAAACTCCCGGGTCACAATTTTACGATAATCTTTGTGATTTTAGCTGTGAAGGGGAATGCGAATTCAGCTGTAGGCTGGGGAGAAATATCCAGTTAGCTGAATACGAAATTATCGGGAGAACAAGTTATGAGGGTGTTGACCAGATAGAAAGGGAAAGGTTTTCAATAGTGATGGAAAGTACTGAAAATCTTGATATAATAATAAGCAATGAAAATCTTTATTTCGACAACGAAAGCCAGGAAATAATAATTAATGCAACATATGATGGACAGCCATTTGAATCTGCAATGGTTAATCTTGAAATAAAAAATCCTTATAGTGAAACAACTGAGAGGGCTGCTGATGAAATAAGACCTGGTCAGTATCTTGTTAATTTTGCCGCAGAGCACTCCGGCGAGTACGCTTTAAAGGCAACAGTTGCAAAAGACCAGATTTTTGGCTTTTCTGAAAGCAATTTTACAGTAATCAAAACCAGTGATATATTAAAACCTTCCGCCAATGAATTTCTTGATTTAAATACTGGTAAAACTTGGTTTTTAGCACCCTTCAATGCCACCGATAGGACTATGCTGGATGTTTCCCATGTCTTGAGTGACAAAACCGAATTATCCAGCGCAGCAATTATACATGACAATAAGCTAAATAGGTTAAACATCACTGGTTCATTGATTGAAATATTAAATCCGGGAGAAAAATATTTTACGATCTCAAAAGAAGGTACTTCAGAGACAAATCACTCAATCGATATTTTTTACAATAATTATTCCGTAAACTACAAAATAGATGGCTACCAAGAGTTTTACAGGTTCACTTTGCCTGAGATGGAAGAAAGAAAAATCGATTTCATAGTTACCGATAACACCATACTTGATTCCTGGTCTGATAACATAATATACACTCCTGGAAGCGGGACAATTTACACTAAACCTGTAAAGCCAAAAATAAATTTAACTTCTATAAGCCATAAAGAAAGCATCTTGCAGGAAGAGATGATTAACTTCACTCCTGTTTACGAAGGTAAACTAAGTGAAGCGAGAATAAAAATATTTTCCCCTGATAACAAATTAAAAGCAAATGAAACCTTCAACGATAGCTATATTCTGCAAACTGAAAATACTACTTTGCCAGGTAAATATTTCTATGTAGTTACTGCATTTGCTGATAACAACGAATCAACCTACAATACTTCCGCGGAAAGTGTTTACGGTTATTTCACCGTTCTTTCATCTAATCCTGATATAAGTATTTCCAATGAATTCAATGAAACTGCTCAGAGGGATTCCTATACGGAATTTGTGCATTCTATAAAAAATAATAATTACAGAGACAGTGATATTATCCGTTTGGATTATTCCTCAGGATTCACTTCAGTAGATTTTTATCATGATGGCAAAAAGCTTAACGATAGCACTAATGATGGTTTTATTGATACTGGTTCAATCTCACCCGGCGGAGAAATCAATATTACTGCAAGGGTTTATGTACCTTCAGACATAGCTATTGGCTCAGTTGATAATATTTCCATAATGGCATTTTCCACTGAAGATAGTAGTATTAATGATTCTGTTGAGAACACTGTTAGTATTGTTGCATTTATTGAGGAGACAAAACCTCAGTATAAAGATGACCTTGAGCTTCTTTCAATACAAAATTATGAAGAAAATCTTGTTATAAAAATACGGAATCATTATAATGAATCAAAAATAGCACGGCTCCAGGCAGATATAGTTTATGAAGAAGGAAAAGAACAAAAGGGGACTTTCGAGTACAAGATTGCTGATGATACAATCCAGTCAGTTGTTATTCCTAAAAAGTATCCCCGCACAAAAAATCTTACTGCAAAAATAACTCTTGTGGATGAATCCGGAAATAAGCTGCAGGATGAAGTCATAGAAAATAATCAAAGAATATTATTCCACTATCCCGGCTGGCATCTTCCGTCAATGGAAAAAAGAATACCTGTCCCAATAAGGGAAACCCTTGGTACAGATCATGATGACTTTACCGTCAGGGTGTATCTTGATTTTAATGGAACATATGATAAGATTGTCCCTGTTATCAGTACTGGTGATGATATTATAAAAGGAAATTATGAGCAGACTGCAGGGGATGATGAGCATGGTTTTTTTATGATTCATTTCCAGGATATAAAATCAAACACAGAAACAAATGCCTATATATATTTTGATAGCAATGGCACTGAACTGGATTATAGAAATAGTGATTTTAATTATAAAACTATAGTTACGAATAATAACGCAATAACAACCGGAAGATGGGTCAGTGACCGTCAGATTGAAGGATACTACGGCTCAAATTATTTACATGACTTAAACTCCGAGAAAGGTTGGAAAACAATCCGATATGAGCCTAAGCTACCTCTGGACACTTACGAGATTTACAAGATGTATCCTTCAAATGACAGGTTTGCTCATCAGGTTCCTTTACTTATTAATGGATATAGCTCAACTGAATATATTGAGCTCAACCAGAGAACAGATGGAGGAAGATGGAACTATCTTGGCTCATATACATTGGATGAAAAATCTTATGTAACCATTGGTAACTATGGTACTGAAGGTATAGTAGTTGCGGATACTTTTATGTTTGAAAAAGTAAGTTTTTACTCTTCCCCTCTTCAAATCCAGACTCGTGCAGATATAGATTACATTGATGATATGAAAAAACTTCCCGAAAACGAATTTTATATGGATATTGTTAACAAAACAAAAATCAATCTTACTCAATATCTTACCCACACAGATTATCTTACCCATAATTCAAGCGAGGGTGTTGGAATTTTAATTGAAAATGATACGGCTTTTATTACAGCTAATAATAGCGGTAATATAACTTTCACAAACCAATTTGAAATAGTTCATTTTATTTTGAACAAAGTAGACGATACTACTGAAATTAATGAAACATATCCCGGAAATGAAACCTTTCCAACTGATGAATCTCTTTTGATTAATAAGACTGAATTAGACCGGTCAAAAATGCACAGAGCTGTTGTCAACCAGCCTGTAAAATGGAATTTTTCAGTTAAAGGCTCAGAGGATGTTGATATGCCTTTTGAAGCTGAAAACATGAGGGTTTTTGATTTAAATAATAATGAGGTTCCCGCAAATATCAAAGTAGGTGATCATGTCCTAACCACAGAAGAATTCTCCCAAATCAGGGAAAAGTTCAGGATGAAGGAAGAGCTTGAAAAATTAAAAGAAAGAAGAGAAAGTGCAGGTCTTTTTTCAAAAGCGGGTGCTTATATTGACGAGGTTTCTTTACAAAGACAGATTAATAATATGAACCTGCCTGATGTTAGTAGGGAAGAGAGAGCTAAAGTAAACCTTCCTGATGATTCCGGAACTTACAACATACAATATGAAACCCCCGGACCAAGATTAAGGCAAGGCCCTGAAAGAAAAGAAAATTTCAGGAAAGTGAAAGATGTAACGGTTTACAGCAATGTTTCGATGCACTATTACAACGTATTGACTGAAGTAAATATAACCCCTGCAAAAAAGGAGCAGATAAGTTTGTATTGGAAAGTAAATGATACAAGGGTTAATGTAATCGATGATGATAGATTTAATGTAACCTTTATTGATGAGAATGGCGATGGGCTTATTGAAAAACTGCAATGGATAACCCCAAGACTTTCTGAACAAAATTTTGAGGTTGTAATTGATCTTGTTGTTTTAAATGTCCAGAGTTATCCAAGCCTTTATCAGAACTGGACAGTTGATTTCAATACAA
>CAYOOQ010000014.1:0-3829 GCA_964405675.1 uncultured Methanosarcinales archaeon
TCAGGAGCTTCTTCCTCTGCTTCTTCTTCGGTTGCTTCCTCTTCAGCTAGTTCTTCTTCTGGAGCTTCTTCCTCTGCTTCCTCAGGAAAAAGATCATCCTGGTCAGGTACAGGTCCTGTGCACCCAATCATTGCAATTAATGCAACCAACAATACTAAAACATGAACTATTCTCATACATTTCACCTCTTTTTTATTAAAAAAATACATTCAGTTGTGCTTATTGTATACCAGGATACTTGGAGTATTTAAATATTGTGAAAATGAGTAAGGGTTGGCATAATTAAAAAGCAAAATGCATTCTGATAAAATCATTGAAGTCAAAGAAAACTTTATAAAAAACAAAAAGAAGATTATTTAATCCTTTAATAAATTGCAGGATACTAAATGAGGATATATTGACTGGAATAATAAAAGAGGCTGAAAAAATGAAAAGAGGAATACTGATATTTTTGTTTGCAATTCTTGTCTTGCCATGTGTCACGGCGAATTTTTATATAATAAATGATACCGAAAAGGATCATTATGCCCTGGAAACGATAAGGCTTTCAGGTGATTTGGAAGACAATGAATTGTTTATTACAGGTAGTGGGGAGGTTATATCCGGCTCTGATGTTAAAGTTTATTTGTTTGGGCCAAGCTCTGATTTTTTGGTAAGTGATGTGAGGGTAGATGGTGAGAGGGCAAGTGTTTCTTTTGATGATAAGGGATATTATTTTGTCGCACAAAAAGGAGAGTTTAATTTTAACGGAAAATTGAACATCAGAACTATTGGCCAGATAAGATTATATGTTCCGGGACCTGTTAATGAGATTGAGTTTGATATAATCAATGGATATACACTCGAGCATAATAAATATGGTTTGTTTGATGACTCGATAATCATACAAAGGAGTGAAGAGGTTGCCAAGAGGGCTGAAGGAGAATTCCACTATATGTTTGATTCGTACAGGAATAATTATGAATACAGGATAAACCTGAAATCATTTGGAAGTGACCTGGGGAGATATGAATTGCCGTTAAGAAATGGAGAAAATATACACGACGTTGATGGTGCTTTGAACTGGGAGCAAAAGGGTAATAACCTTGTACTTGAGCTTGAAGGGGATTCAGCAACAGTTACTATAAAAGGCACATTCAGTAATACCAACCTTAGGGTTCCAATAGATGAAGGCAAACACCATGTATTGGTTGAATCTGACCCTGAGAAAAAAATTACTATTTCAACAAACGCAAGGGAAATAGATGTCAGCGAGAGTGCAATAAGACCAAATTACCTTAACTCAAGGGCTTTCATCGCCTCGTATAGTGAACACGTAAATGTTCATGTAAGGGATCTTGACCTTCTGCCGAGCCTTTCTGCATCAATAAGTAATGCAAGGCAAGAACTGGCAATAACTCCTGAAGGTGGCGTTGTAGGACACTCCAGTTACAGGTATAGCAACACTGGTGTGGATTACATACCCATAGAAATACCAGGGACACCGCTTTATGCGGCAACATCAAGAGGGCCTGTTAAACTGACAAAAGACTCAGAAAAAAACCAATTTTTGCTTTCCTTTCCAAAGGAAACCCGTGGCTTGATTGAATTAGTATATTATGAGACATTGCCTTCATTAAAACCAGTTTCTTTTTTTAAGCTACCCTTGACAGATGTTGACCTTCCGATAACAAAGCAGGATGTGTCAATAATCGTGCCAAGTAATTATTATGTGCTGAATGTTTTTGGAGCTAAAGGGGGAAGTGAACTGCCTTCAATTAAATCAGTAATATTGTTCATTGTTATTATTGGAGGATTATCTTATTTGTTGTTCAGGAATTTCAAGTATGCCTTGCTTTCGCTTGTGTTTTTAGGTTTCCTGTTTATCTTTGATGGAAGCCTGTTTTTTATAATAGGAGGTGTTGCATTACTTTTAACCATAAGGCAATATACACATAAGACGAAGATACAGTGGAAAATACCTCTTATAATAATAGGGGTTGTTTTTTCAGTGATTATAGCTCTCATGGGTATAGTCTTTCTGTTTGGTGGTCTTTTCAGTACATCTGGGGGTTTGATGGCGAGTTCAGAACGGATTGACTCATCAGTCAGATATGACATGGTATATGAAGAGAGTGAGGCTATGAAAACAGTGGGAAGAGATGATGCTGCCATGAGCGCCCCAATGAAAGAAGGGGTGCTGCCAGTGAAACTTGAGCTTCCCCAACTGGGAAAAAGAATAACTGTGACAGATCACTTAGTTACAAAGGAGATGCCTTCGAATATGCATGTATTAATGGTTGCGGAATGGCTTAAATATCTTATTTATCTGTTAGGTATAATCTGTGGATATTATTGCATCAGAAGAATAAGAGACAACTGGAAAAAGATATGGCATGGATGAAAATTTTCTTATTCTTTTTTTATTCTTTTTTTATTCCTTATACTTTTTGAATCTGGATTGATTTTTTTTCTTGCTTTTTTTACGATACACGATTATTTATCTTATCGAAAGGTTTATGAATTTAGAAAACCGACCTGATAAAATAATGGATGCGGTAATAATAGGGGTATCGGACAGGAGCTCCCTTTGGAGACATGGCTCAATCAAAAAAGAAGATTATGATAATTTCGTAAATGAATATGCTGTTTTTCTTAATAAGCATTTTGATAATCTTATTGTTGTGCCGGATGAGGGGGTTTACACAGATATTGCAATTGAATTTTCAAAACTGAAGGGAAGGAAAGCAACCGCTTACTATCCAGACAAGGATACAAATTACGGTTATGAATATTTGAAGCCACTTTTTGATAAATTTGAGGTACATCCAATTGAGGGTGATTGGTATAAACTGGGGGCTGAATTAACAAAAAAATCCCTCACAATAATATGCCTGGGATTCTCGCCAGGGGTTCTTATTGAGATCTCATACATAAAATATCATCAAAAATTTTCGGGTGAGAAAAAACCACAGCTGAAAAATATCCATCTTTTCATTGATGAAAGATGCGTTGAGCAGAGACTGCCGAAAACATTTGAAGAGCAGATAAAGAATATCTATTATTATACCAATTTTGATGACCTTGAAAAACTTATTGGTAAGAGTGAAGATATAAGAATCTATGACTGATATCATCTTATTAACAGGCCGATTGACAGTAATATAATCTAAACCGGGCAAAAATATTTGAAAATCAAACTGAAATTAAATTGTATTATAAATGTGAAAAATTTAAATATTTTCTTTCATTATGCCTTAAGAAGGGGAGTGTTTGTTTAAGTATTTCATGGAATTGGAAAAATATCTTTTAGGCAAATTATTATAGGAGGGGTTGGAATGAAAAAAAGAGTTTATTTCGGGTTGTTGGTTATTTTTCTTTTTATTGCGGGCTGTGCCACTGTTGATGATTGTGTTTGCCCTGCAGTGTATGAGCCGGTGTGTGGTATGGATGGAGAGACTTATTCAAACGAATGCTATGCAGAATGTGCTGGAGTTGAAGTAGACTACGAAGGGGAGTGCGGAGAAGATGATGAAGAGGTAAATCTTAATCTAATGGCCATGGACGGAGGAACAACCAATCCTGAGCCAGGCTTATATTCTTATGAAGAAGGGGAAGAAATTGTTGTGGAAGCCGTGCCGTTGCAAGGGTATCAATTCAATGGCTGGGAAAAAGAAGGTAGTGCAACAGTTTGTGATTCACAAAATAAGGAATGCAGATTTATAATTACTGAAAATTCCGTGCTTTCTGCTCACTTTGAAGAAGATATATGCGTATGTCCCGCAGTGTATGAGCCTGTATGTGGTGTGGATGGAGAGACTTATTCAAACGAGTGTTATGCAGAGTGTGC
>CAYOOQ010000014.1:3929-15428 GCA_964405675.1 uncultured Methanosarcinales archaeon
ACTTATTCAAACGAGTGTTATGCAGAGTGTGCAGGGGTTGAAGTAGACTATGAAGGTGAATGCGGAGAAGAAGAAGATTGTGTATGTCCCGCAGTTTATGATCCTGTGTGTGGCGTGGATGGAGAGACTTATTCAAACGAATGCTATGCAGAGTGTGCTGGAGTTGAAGTAGATTACGAAGGGGAGTGCAGAGAAGAAGAAGATACACAAGTGATAGTTGTCGAGTGATAAAATTTATTAAGGCGGGAAAATAACAGTCCTTATGGAGAGATTGTTTATTGAAGGGAGATATGAAGGAAATTTAAATCCGGATAAGATAGATACGGGTAGTTTACCTAGTAAAATAGGACTTTTTACAACAGTCCAATACGTTGGTTTTCTTGAGAAAATAAAGGAACATCTTGAGAAAGAATCAAAGACAGTTAAGCTGTATAAGCTGTCCCATTACGAAGGGCAGGTTTTAGGGTGCTCCATCAAAAAAATAGAAGGTGTTGAAGGTATTTTATATGTGGGGGATGGCAGTTTCCATCCAATTGCCCTTGGGATTGAAAATGACATTCCGGTGTACATTTTTAACCCAATTAATGAAAAGTTTTTTTTACAGGATAAAGAAGTAATTGAAAGAATTAAAAGAAAACAAAAGGCAGCAATAGCTTCTTTTTTCTCCTCTGAAAACATAGGTGTTCTAGTATCATTGAAGGAAGGGCAGCTAAACACGAAGTACATAAATGAATTAAAAGAAAGATTTCCTGAAAAAAGATATTACGAACTTGTTTTTGATACCCTTGATTTTGGCCAGCTGGAAAATTTTCCATTTATACAATGTTTTGTGAACACTTCATGCCCCAGAATCACCCATGATGATTATGAAAAATTTCAAAAACCAATTGTTGAAGCTTCTAAGATACTTGAATATTAGGATATTAATTGAAGAATTATCATTCAGAATTAATTATTTTTTTCATGTGAGCTTGCATTTTTAATACTAATGGAATCTGTTATTTCCTTTTATTTAGCAACATAATTTTCTTTTTTATTATCCTGCTTAATGGGCATTGTGACAATGAAATTGCTTCCTTTTCCAACCTCAGATTCCACTTCAATTTTTCCCTTATGCATTTCTATTATATGCTTAACAATCACAAGACCTAATCCGGTTCCCCCATGCTCTCTTGTCATTGAACTGTCAACCTGGTAGAACCTGTTGAACAATTTAGGTATTTCCTCTTTTCTTATGCCTTTACCATTGTCTTTGACCTGGATTACAAGATTCTTGCCCTTTACATTTGCCTGGAGTGTTATCTTGCCTTTTTTGGGTGTGAATTTCAAGGCATTACTCAATAAGTTAATAAGGACTTGCTTAAGCAAATCATAACTGGCATCGATTGAATCAACATTTTTCCCGTATTTGGTCCTTATTGATATTTTCTTTTCAGAAGCCATTGACTTTAAGCTTTGTATAGTGCTTTCAAAAACTTCCCTTACATCTATTTTTTCGAACGTGACTTCAATTTTGCCGGCTTCCAGCTTAGATAGGTCCAAAACATCGTTAATCAGCCTTGAAAGGCGATCGCTTTCACTTATTATAATAGAAACAACATTTTTCTGCTGCTCATTGAGCTCCCCTAGCTTGCCCATATTGAGCAATTTGGTATAACCGGAAATGCTGGTTAAAGGTGTTCGAAGCTCGTGGCTTACATTTGAGACAAAGTCACTTTTCATCTGGTCCATCTTCTGAAGCTCAATATTTTTTTCCTGCAATTCTTTTGTTGCTTCGTCAATCCTTTTTTCAAGCTCCTTGTTAAAATTGAGAACCTTTTCATACAACCTTATATTTTCAATTGATATTGTTATGTGATTTGTTAGAACCATCAATGATTTCTCGAAAAACTTGAAATTATTCTTTCTCTTGCTTTCCAGATGAAGAACACCCATGACATTACCTTTTTTTATTAGAGGAATGGATGCACACGATTTTATTTCATCATCAATTGGAAGGTAATTTTTTTCTTTTTTGCAATCAGAAACAATAATGGTTCTGCCTTTTTTTGCTACTGTACCAGCAATACCACTACCTATCTTAAATCGAAGCTGTTCTTTTGAATACCTTCCCTCTGAAGCAGTCAATTCAAGATGCTCTTCATCTTTTAAGAGGATGAAACCATGGTCTGAACCGGTGAGAGAAACCGTATGCTTCAGCATCTCATTTATAAGAGAATCCAGGTCGTGCAGTTTGTTTGTTTCCTGCGTAAGGTTAAGGAGAGCGGAGAAATTGTCTTTGTCATGCTTTATCCTTTCATAAAGCCGTGAATTCTCTATTATCATGCTTACATGGCTTGATAATGCCCTTATCAGATCAATCTCATCAGATGAAAAAACCCTCTTGCCCCTCGTATTGATGTTAATTACGCCAATAGCCTTGTTTTCAACATTCAAAGGTATGCTAATGAATGACTTAAAGCTTTTAGCCATGACATCCCAATAATCTTTATATTTTGAATGTTTTGAGGTATCTTCAACATAAAATATTCTGTTTTCTTTTATGGCGGAAGAAGTTATGCTTTTTTCCATCGAAGGCTTATGTATCCAGGGGTTATTTTCTTTGATGTCAAAGATAGATTCTTTGATGAATTTTTCTCTTTCATCATCCAGAAGAAAAATTGAGCACCTGTCAACCTTTAGAAGTTTGACCAGCCTGATTGAAACCATATTTAGTATTTTTTGCAAATCAAGGGTCTGGCTTATCGCGCTTGAAATCTCGTACAGGGTTGATAATTTATTAAGCTGATTTAAGTTTTCCTGCTGTATCCTGGCCCTTTCAATCGAACTTGCTATCTGGTTTGCAAAAGTCATTAAGAGCTCCAGATCTTTTTTAACCAAGGGCTTTTTTGTATAATAATTATCAAAGCTAATCATGCCTATTACTTTATTTTCACTTATTAAAGGGAGGCTTCCGTTCTGTAGCCCTTCGGGTTTTTTCAGGAATTCAGATATTTTTCTCTTGCCTCTGGTACTTTCAATTATGGGCTTTTTGTAAGTTATGCAATTATAGGCCTTTTCATTGTGCTTGACAACCGGAAAATATAATTTTTTAAACTCTTTATTATCAAGATAATTGGATACCTCTCCATGAAGATAATTATTCTTATAACTGTAAATCCTGATTCGCTCAAATCCAAACGATTCAAATGTTTCAAGGGCTATTTCATAAATTTTTGATATATTGAGGGCCTTCTGGAGGGATGTGGATGTCTGGTAAATCTTAAGCAACCGCTGGGTTAATTCTTTAAGTTGGTTTTCGTACTTTTTCTTTTTAGTTATATCTTTTGCCACATGAACAAATCTTTCAACATTACCTTTTTTATCAACCAAAGGATAGCATGAGATATTCCTGTAAATAACCTTTCCATTTTTATCATACGCCTGGTGCTCATATTCAAGCTTAGAATCTTTTATGTCCTTTGCACCACATGAAGGACAACTGCTTGAGCCGTTATACACTTCATGACACTTTTTCCCCTGCAATTCCTCCAGTTCAAATCCGGTTCTCTTCAAAACCTTGTTATTACCATATATGATTTTTCTGCTTTTTGGATCAATAACCAGAATCTCATCAGAGATTCCATCTATCACACTCTGTATGAAATTATTAAGATTATTTGTCCTTTCATTAGCTTTTTTCAGCTTTTCTTCAAATTCCTTTTTAGAAGTTATATCAGTTAGACTGCCTGCATAATACTGGAATTTACCATCTGAATCGTAAACGGTTCTTGTGTCTTCACTTACCCAGATAATGGTTTTATCCTTTTTATAAGCCCTGTATTCAAAATTTCCAACGAAACCATCCTGCTTAATCAAATCATTAAAATCTGACCTTTTGTTCTTGTCTACATATAATTGTTTTATATTTTTTATATTATCAAGTAATTCTTCTTTTGAGTTGAATCCAAACAGCCTGGCAAAAGAAGTGTTTATTTTTTGGATCCTGCCGGTTTTTCCGGATTGATAAAGGCCCTCCACAGAGTTTTCAAAAAGATCAACATATTTTCTTTTTGTCTGCTCCAGATTGCTCTCGGCCTTCTTTTGGGATGACAAATCTATTATGGTCCCCACTACTGACATTTCCCCATTTTTTACTTTTCTTTTACTATTTATTAAAACAGGGAAAGTCCTGCCGTTTTTTTTAACGGCAGTATACTCACTTGAAGAACTCTTTACATTTTTGAGGAGAGAATTAAACCTATCCTTTAGCTTTTTGTGTTGTGATTTATGTATGAAATTGAAAATGCTGACGCCTTCAACATCCCCTGCGGAGTAACCAAATTTTTTTCTTGCAGAATTATTAACATATTTCAATTTACCATCATACTTTATTTCAAAAACCGGTACTGGCAGATCATCAACACCAAACATTTCAGGTTTCATTTTAACAGCTCATCTATTTTTTCTTTTAGCTCTTTTGGTTCAAAAGGCTTTGTGATATAATAATCAGCGCCTCTTTTCAGGCCGTTTACAATATCTTTTTTCTGGCCTTTTGCGCTTAAAACAGCTATAAGGAGGTCTTTGGTTTTTTGGTTTGATTTCAATTGTGAGCAAACCTCAAAACCGTTTAATTTAGGCATCATTATATCCAGAAGGAGAAGATCGGGCCTGCTTTTTTCTATGCTTTCTAAAACCTGATGACCATCCCTAACAATCTCAAGATGATATTCATCTTCAAGTATTATTTTAAGCAGCTCAATTATATTTTCTTCATCCTCTGCTATCAATATTTTTTTAGTCATTTTCCCGGACTTCAAACATATTATTATAAACATCGCAGTAACTGCAGACATTTATTTTATCGAAACAAGGCTCCTGGCTCTTTTTTTTGCATAAAGTCCCTAGTTCGAGCCAGCATTTATTATTTTCTATTTTGTATACAGGACATTTACTTTTACCGCAGGAAAGAAATTCCCAGCAGTTCAGCTTGGGGGTATCCTTCAAAGGACTTTTTTTTGGGATTGCAAAACTTATGGAGGTTCCTTTCCCATAGGTGCTTTGCACGCTTATGAGGCCCGAATGCATTCCTATTATCTCTTTAACAATTGAAAGGCCAAGGCCTGTGCCACCTTGATTTTTGGTAAGATGGCTTTCTACCTGATAAAATTTGCTGAAAAGTTTTGGAAGATTATCTTTTTTTATGCCTACGCCATTATCACTTATATCCACCTGAACAAAATTTTTTTTGTTAGTGAATTTAACGTTAATTTTCCCGCCTTCTTTAGTGAATTTAACGGCATTTGATATAAGATTTGTAAAGACCTGCACCATTTTTGTTTTATCAGCGTTAACAACAGGAAAATTTCTTGGTTTTGTTACATTAAATTTTATGCCCTTGTTCTTGGGAAAATTTATTGCCTGCGAATTGTTCAGGACATCAATAAGATTGACTGGCTCAAGATTGAGGCTGGCTTTACGTGATTCAAGTTTTGATAAATCAAGCAAGTCCTCAATAATGCGGGAAAGTCTCTTGCTTTCCTTTTCTATAGTTGAGAGTGATTTATTCTGCTTATCATTAAGCTCCCCCATTTTTCCATCCAGAAGGACTGAAGTATAACCAAGTATACTGGTTAATGGTGTGCGGAGCTCATGACTGACATTTGAGACAAATTCTGTTTTCATCCTTTCGATTTCCCTTCTCCTTGTAATGTCGTCAATAACTATAACCGTGCCGTTTGGAAATTTTTTATCGTTTAACACAGGCGCAATTGAAATCTTAAGGACCATATGTCTTGGCTTTTCAAGATTCAGTTCAGTGATAGTGGGATTTATGTTTTTTACAGGCAGTATGTTATCTTTTTCAAGGGCAGGAAACTTTTCTATTGCCTTATCCATACCAAAAGCCTTGAAAAAATGGATTATATGCTTACTTCTTATTTTATCATCGTCAAGCTGGAATATTTCCTGGGCTGTTGAGTTAAACATCACAATACGATAATTTTCGTCGGTTACTATTACTCCTTCCGCCATGGAATCTATGATGTGGTCTGTCTTGCATTTTTCCTGTGCAGCCATATCGCTATAATGCCTGCTTTTTGCGATTGTTTTCTTGAGCTTTTTACTCATTGAATTGAATGCCTCGACAAGCCTACCGAATTCATCGTTGCTTTTTTTCCTGACCTGCTGATCATATCTTCCTTCAGCCAAAAGCTGTGTCGCGATAATTAGTTGATCGACGGGACGGAAAAGATAGTAAGCAAAAAGAGTTCCGCCTGCAATTGAAAAAAGTATTATGAATGTTATGTACAAGTAAGCTACGCTTTGTGAAGAAATGATTATGAGCCCTTCATAAAAAACATAAAAGTTTAAGGCGGTTATTAAGACTGACAAAAAAAAAACAAATGTAATTATTTTCGCCTTAATACCTAACGCCATCTATTCAAGACCTCTACTCATTTGACTCATATTTGCCCTTAACCTTGTACTTATCAGAGTTGATTATTTCGTTGTAGTACTTGTCAAAATCACCATCCGAGCCTCTTTTGCTTTTTGAGCTAAAAAGCCAATAAAGCAAAATTATAAGCAAAAAAGCAAATATAAGCTTGTCAAATCCCAATAATTCGTTTATGTATGCCATTTTTATCATCAAATACCTATCTTCTCACAAAAATCTGTAAAATCATTTTTTAATTTTATGTTTTCTGAATCAATCTTATTAAGGTGAAGCTTTAACCCTTTTACTGCTGAGCCATTATTTTGCAGATAAGGGAGCATCTTCTCAAATGTCCAGTTGATTATGTCTTCAGCTTTTTTATGTTTACTTACTACGACAAATTTATCCCTTGTGGTATGAGCCAAAAAGCCGTCATCAATATCTTTGAGTGAATTTGAAAAACCTCTGGCCATAATTGAGACGATATCATCTGCCCAACGATATCCGCTTTCTTTTTTGTATTTTTCAATGTCAGCAAGATAAAAACAAAAAACATGAAATTTATTCTTACCTTTTAACCTTTTTTTAATTTCTTCCTCAAGGCTCATCTTACCCGGCAACTTTGATAAAGGATGTGTGTCTATATCCTTTCTTACACGGCGCAAGACCGAATTAACCCGTGCTTCCATCTCCATGGGGTCGAAGGGCTTTGTTATATAATCGTCAGCACCCAACTCCATTGATTGTAGCTTATCCTTTACTTCCCCCTTTGCCGATAATATTATGATGGGTATGTGCTGTGTGATGGAGCTGTTTTTTATTCTTTTACAGACTTCATAACCATCAACATTTGGCATCATAAGATCCAATATAATTATGTCTGGCTTTTCCTGATAAACCCTATCAAGGGCATCAAGACCTGAATAAGCTTTTATGACTTCATATTTCCCAGGGATAAGCGAGAGTGCAACAAGCTCCACGACGTTGGGCTCGTCATCAACTATAAGCACTTTTGCTTTATTGTCAGTTGTTTTAAGTCTCCAGAGTCTGGCCTGGGCGACATCCTCAACCTCCACTTCCTTATTGGCGTGCATTATTTCAAGATATTTAGTAATGGTAATCCTATTGTGCCCTGTTTTTTTTGAAACCTCACTACTACTGGCCCCATATTCTTTCTGCCCCAGAAAGGATACAATCTTGCTTTTTATCTCAGGGTTTAGTGTTTCCATTTGCTGTAGTTACTTCAGTATTTATAAATAGTTTGCGGTTTTGTTATACAGAATTGTAAAAATAAAAAATTAGATGACTGCTCCGTTGTAACCCCTCATGAAAGCTGCTTCTTTCGCATCCAGTTCACCATTATCCATCAGGTCATCTATGTTCTCATCCGAATAAATGTCCATATCATCCATCCCAGATTCAAGCTCTATCCTAATTTCATCAAATATATCCATTTTTTACACCTCATTTTATTATTTGAGCAGCATTCTGCTCAATCCTTCTTTTGAGTTCGACAGGATCAAAAGGTTTTGTTATATAATCATCCGCACCAACTTCCACAGCCTGCAATTTGTCCTGAATCTGAGTCTTTGCTGAAAGTATTATGATGGGGATTCCATTCATATCATCCCTTTCCTTTAACTCCTTACATAAATCGTATCCATTTACTCCCGGCATCATTATGTCCAACAAAATCACATCGGGCGTGAAACCATTTAATGCTGAAAGAGCTTCTCTTGCAGAGTAAGCACCATGCACATCGTAGCCCTCCCCTTCAAGACTTAACTTGACAAGGTTAACTATGTGCGGTTCGTCATCCACTATCAAAACGTTTTGCTTATTTTCAGTTTTCATTCATCTCACACCTCGATCAACTATACAATTCTGTTTATCAGTATAGTTCAACCAATATATAAAGTTTTTGCCGAGAGAAGACAAATCTAAGAAAATTTAAATATGAAACTACAATTAAGTAATAACAAAAACAAAGAATTGGAAAGAATTCATTTGAAAAAACTAAAACCTAATCAGGCCTTCATTATCTCAAGCTTCCCTTTATCCGCCTTGATAATCAACTCATCATCTTCCGAGACCTGAAACATCTTAGTAACCACAGGAGGAAGTAAGAGGCGATCACCTCTCAAGTCAGCAGAAGTGATTATATCCTGTGAGGCGTGATTGTCTTCTGTATCAATTCCAAGGTCCTTAAAGATATCACTGGTTGAGGTGTTCTTAGACTCATTAAGAAACTTCTCAGTGGCCTGATACAGATATTTTGCAATCTTATCGGCAACGTCAACCTTAGTTGCTTTTGTTATACCCTGCAACCCTGGTGATAAATTAATCTCAATGACGTATGGACCTTTTATCCCTTCCAATAGATCAACTGCGCAAACACTGCAATTCATGGCTTTTGCCGTTTTTACAGCAATTTGCTTGGCATAAGGGTCAAGCATAACAGACTCACCACTTCCACCAACATGAATGTTAGCCCTTTTTTCACCCTGCTCAGCTTTCCTTTGCATAGCTGAAACTACTTTATCACCAACAACAATAACCCTTGTGTCGGTTGAGCCGGTTTCAACGTACTCCTGTATTATCACTGGCTGATTTATTGAAGCGAACGCATCCATTACGGAAGAAGCAGATGCATAAGAGTCAGCGAACATTACTCCCTTACCTTGTGTGCCTTCAGGAAACTTAATAATTATAGGATAAGTTATCTCTTCCAGAACCTTTTTTGCCGATTCTACAGTTGGAGAGAGATATGTTGCAGGTGTTGGAATACCACACTGCTGGAGCTTCAGCTGAGTAAGAATCTTGTTGTGCCCTACCGTAAATGCACTTGCCTTAAAAGGCATGAAGCATTTTCCTGCAAGCATCGAAGTCATTGCCCTCAGAACAACTGCATACTTAAAAGAACCTTTTGCAAAAATGCAATCATAATCCGGCAAAGGTTTTCCATCATAAAATATGCCATTTTCCTTACCCATATTTACCTGTATTTTTCTAATGTCAAGATCATCCACTTCCTCAAAATAATTCTGCATACGTTCATAAGTCCATTTTGAACTTATACTTCCCATACTAATAATAGCTGCTTTCAAAATAATTACCCCCTTTTAGGATCTATTAAAAACCCGCTTTTTGAAAGAATATTCCTTCCAATAAGCACTCTATATTTCATCTTAGACCTATCTGCTATTGTAAACAGACCGGTCAATTCTTTACCATTCAGGTTAATTTTCATTTTAACGACAGGACGTAAAGACTCGCCGTTTGCTGATTTTACAACAGTTGTCTTAACAACCGGGCCTAAATTAAGAGTTGCTGCAAGATTTGAATCCACAGAGTTTGAATGTGCCCCTGTATCTATCCTTGCCTTTACCTTCTTCTTTTTTTCCTTGTCCATGCTAAAAACTTCAACGTTTTCAGTCAGACCAATTACATCTTTGTCCTCTTTTTTAAACATCTTACTGCACCGAATAATCAGTAATTTATAAAATTTACTCTGGCTTCATTGTTGGAAAGAAAATAACATCCCTTATGGAATTTGTTTCTGTCAGTAACATGACCATCCTTTCAACCCCTACACCAACACCAGCATTGGGGGGGAGTCCATATTCAAGAGCTTGTATGTAATCCTCATCAAAAGGATGAGCCTCATCATCACCTGCCCTTCCCTTTTTTACTTGTTCTTCAAAATGCTCCCTCTGGATTTTTGGGTCTATTAACTCGGAGTAATAATTGCCCACTTCCCAGCCATTGATAAAGCTCTCACATCTTTCGATTAGTAGAGAATTATCCCTGTGCTCTTTTGCTAAAGGGCATGTTTCTTTAGGATAATCTGTTATGTGTGTAGGTTGTATGAGCTTATCTTCAACAAATTCCTCGAAAAGAGCCTCTATCATCAATCCATAAGTTTTTTCACATTCAATCCCGTTTTTTTCAACAATTTCCTTGAGCTGTTCCTCTGTTGAGTTAAGGACATCAATATCCGCATATTTTTTAATCGCATCAGCCATGGTTAATCTTGGCCATGGGGCCTTGAAGTCAATTTCAGTATCACCATACCTGATTATTGTTGAGCCGTTGACCTCCTTTGCAACGTGTTCCCACAATTGCTCCGCAAGTTCCATGGCATAGTTATAATCTTTGTATGCTGTCTGTATTTCCATCATGGCAAACTCAGGATTATGGGTTTTGTCAACCCCTTCATTCCTGAAACAGGAGCTGAGGTCATAAACCTTCTCAAAACCTGCAACAAGCATCCTTTTCAGGTGAAGCTCATATGCAATCCTCAAATACATTGACATGTTCCATGCATTAATTTTAGTTATGAATGGCCTGGCGTTTGCCCCGCCGTATTGTGTCTGGAGGATGGGTGTTTGAACCTCAATATATCCACGTTCATCGAGAAATTTCCTGATTGCCTTGTAAATTTTGGCCCTCTTTTGGAATATCTCTTTTGAATCAGGGTTCATAATGAGATCAAGGTACCTTTTCCTGTGCTTAAGCTCCTCATCCTTTAGACCATGGTATTTTTCAGGCAGGGGCCTTAGGGATTTAGTCAAAATTGAAAAGTCGTTTGCATAAATAGTAATTTCCCCTTTCTTTGTCTTGAAAATGGTACCATTTACACCAATGAAATCCCCTATGTCAATGAGCTTCAGTAAGTTGTATCTTTCGGAGCCAATATCATCCCTTCTGAAGTATATCTGGACTTTTCCTTCTTCGTCCTGAATATGAACAAATGAAGCCTTCCCCATAGATCTGAATGAGATAATTCTCCCTGCTGTTGAAACTTCACTTTCGGTTTTTTCCTCCGCGTTAAGATTAGAAAATTTTTCAATTATATTCCCGGTTTTATGGGATACATCATATTTGAAAGGATAAGGATCTACTCCTAATTCTTTTATTTTATCCAGCTTTTTTTTCCTTTCCTTGATCAATACATTTTCATCTTCCATTAACCATTGAGGGCCAGCGGATTATATTTAAATATTTCTGAAAAAGGGTTGTCAAGTTTTGAGTTTTGAGAGTTATTGCTGGCTTAAGAACTGGGTTTGTAAGAAAAGGGTTGT
>CAYOOQ010000015.1:0-15387 GCA_964405675.1 uncultured Methanosarcinales archaeon
AAAAGTTTTGTTAGAAAGTGTTCCCTTATTTTCCTGTTGTTGAGCCTGTCCTCTTCTTCAAGAGGATAACCCGTGTATTTTTTTTCAACTCTTCCAGCAAAAAATCCTCCGCACTTTCCGATGACAGGAGATCCTTTCATCCCTGAGTATACCTTAATATTTTTTAAGCCCATGGAAGGGGATTTTGATTTGAATATAAAGCCATCAACATTTTCTATCCCGCTGATAAAGCTTTTTGAAAATCTATTCATATCATCCGTAACATCCCTGTTGGTATTATGTTGTATTAGCCTGTATTCATTGTCTTTTTTTACAATCCTTATGGGTTCTCTCGGGACCCCCAAGCCAATTTCATATTCGGGGCATACCTTTATGAATTCTACATACGGGTTGAGGTCTCTTATAATCCTGGATGGTATACTCTGGCCGTTATATCTAACCTTTTCAAATTCAAGGCATGCGCTTATAAGTAGTATCGGTTTTACCATTTCAATATTTTTTTGCTTAATACATAGCAGTGATTTTTAATTCAATTATCTTGTCAATCATTCCTGGAATTACAATGAGATTAAATGATTTATTCGTTAAATTAAATCCCTTAATTAACAATATGACAAACATGACAAATATGGCAAATGTTTTTTTAGCTTATATGGTTTCCTATTTTAGATTAGAGCTTCTGCTAGTTATGGCCAAACATTATGTTTAAAATTTTTATTTGATGCTGTCTGTGGTGATAATATATCGTTGAGAATAATCAAGTATAAGAAAAATTAGGGTTTCATTGAGTGAAACAAATGATGATTTTTAATCAGATTTGCCTTTCTTTTTTCTTCTTATTTTTTCGGTGTAGATATTGGTTTTTTGTGTGTTTTTAGCAATGTATCCTGCGGTAAAGCATGTTATAACTACTGGGATTACCATGGCAGGGTTTCCGGACATTTCTATGATTATAATTGAAGCGGTTAATGGGGCGTGGGCAGCTGCTGCAAAAACAGCCCCTATTCCGATTGCTGCATATGAAGCAGGGCTTGAAACAATTGCAGGAAATATTTTTTGAAGAAGAAGGCCATAACCCATTCCAAGTGCAGTTCCCATAAAAAGTGATGGGGCGAATATTCCACCGGTTGCACCGCTACCAAGGGTCAGGCTTGTTGCAATAATCTTAGCAGCAATTATCAATATAATCAGTTCAAGTGAAATTAATCCGGTTAGCATCTCTTCAATGAAGATGTAGTTGGAAGGGCCGTATACATAAGGAATAAAAAAAGCAACAACACCCAGTAAAAGTCCACCCAGTACGGGCTTGAATAAATAAGGAATCTTGATTTTTTCAAATAATGTTTCAACTGAATAAAGTGATTTTATGTATATAAATGATATTATAATTGCAGTAATTCCAAGTAAAATCCAGAAAAAAACTTCGTAGTAACCAAAAAAGGAAAAGGAAGCCATACTGAACATTGGCTCCGGGAAACCAAGCACAATGTTCGCGAATAAAGTGCCTGCAAAGGATGCTATAAGAAGGATAGGGAGATAAGATAATCTGATTTTTCTTAATAGTACTTCTAATCCGAATATAACACCTGCTAAAGGGGCATTAAATGTGCCTCCAATACCGGCGGCAGCACCTGCAACAAGAAACAATTTCTTTTTTTGTGTGTCTAGATTAAAAAAACGGGCGATTGAAGAGCCAATACTTGAGCCAATCTGAACAATTGGCCCTTCTTTTCCTGCAGAGCCGCCTGAAGCTATTGTTATTGAAGATGTCAGGAAAGTCAAGGGGGCAACTTTCATATTAAGATTCCCTTTTTTTGATTCTATAGCATCCATAACCTCCGGAACCCCATGACCCTTGATTTCAGGTATCCTGAATTTTGTTATGATTAAACCAACCAGAAAACCCCCCAATGCAGGAATCAAAAGTTTCAGATACCATGGAAGCGCTACAATGGTTTCCATAAAGGGCTCACTTGAAGGAGAGCGAAAGAAAAAAAAGGTTAAGGCATCAATTGTCATGTGGAAAATAACAGAGGCTATACCGCCTCCTATACCCACAACCATTGCCAAAATCGCCAGCCTTATGGGTGATGGTTTTTTGAAAAATTTTTTGATGCTACCAGTTTTCATTTTTTCATATCCGAGAAAATGGCATTTATAAAGATTGCTTTTTGGGTAAAAGCTGTTTTGAATATTCCAAAAATTTTTATTCAAATACATTTTTAAATCATTTTGCATTTTACATTTATTGATAAAAATGGAAGAAGAATATATCCAAATGCCAACCATCGGGGAGAAGTTCCCTGAAAAAAAAGTTGTTACAACACATGGGGAAATGAGTTTGCCGGGGGATTTTTCCGGGAATTGGTTTGTTCTTTTCAGCCATCCAGGTGATTTTACGCCTGTATGCACTACCGAGTTTGTTGCGTTTGCAAAAAAGCAGAAGGAATTTGAAAACCTGAACTGTAAATTGATTGGTCTTTCGGTTGACCAGATCTACAGCCACATCAAATGGGTAGAATGGATAAATGAAAACATATTAACAGAGATTAAGTTCCCGGTGATTGCTGATGAGATGGGAAGCCTTGCAACAATGCTGGGAATGATTCATCCGGAGAAGGGTTCATCTACGGTTAGAGCTGTTTTTATAGTTGATGATAAAGGAATAATCAGGACAATTTTTTATTATCCGCAGGAAGTGGGAAGAAACATTGATGAGATAATAAGAGCCATAAAGGCGCTCCAGACATCTGATGAAAACAAGGTTGCAATGCCTGCGGACTGGCCTAATAATGATATGCTTAAGGACAAGGTGATAATACCTCCGGCAAGAGATGAAAAAACCGCTAAAGAAAGGCAAAAGCAGTATGATTGCTATGACTGGTGGTTTTGTTATAAGAAGCTTTGAATTTGTTTTTTTAATTTTTATTTGTATCTTTATTTATGTTCTAAAAATCAGATATATAACAAAAATTTTGGGTTTATTGGTTATAAGCTTTCTCTAGCATTAATTTTAATCTATTTTTATTTTATTGAAATTTAGGGAGAGATAGAATTTCCTACAGACTGTTCACTAAGGGTGAGTCAGTATTAAAGGCGGGTTTTGATAGATTCTCTTTAAGATTTTCAATAAAAATATAAAAGTATAATTATTACCTTTTTTTGAATTAAAAAAAGGTGGGTTTCTTATGAATCTTAAAAAAATCAGAAACTTTGCAAGCAATAGTTGTCATGGTAATTCCTGTGGCGTAAAAATGGAGAAGCGATTTTGGTTTTTATTGATTATAATTCTTTTTTGTGCAGGTTGTGGGCTTACTAATGATTATAATGCAAAAGCAATCTTAGATTTTGAAGAGCCGGAGACTTTTGAAATGCTATTAAATGAGATGTCAAATGAAGACATCGTACTTTTGGGGGAGTCAACCCACGGAACCCAGGAGTTTTATGAAATAAGGAGTGATATTTCAAAGGAGCTTATAAAAGAGCATGATTTTGGATTTATCGCGGTTGAAGGAGATTGGGATTCTATATATCAGCTGAATCTTTATGTGAAAGGATTAAGTGATAAAAATAGTGCTAGTGAGATAATGAATAATTTTGACAGGTGGCCCAGATGGATGTGGGCTAACGAAGAAATAAGAAATCTTGTTGAATGGCTGAAGGAATATAATGAAGGATTACCTTACGAAGATAAAGTAGGGATTTATGGGATGGATGTTTATGGTGCGGAGAATTCAATTATTGCAGTGGAGAGTATAATTGGCCAGCAGTACGATTGCCTTTCACAATTCAAAGATGATTTTTCAGGGTATGCTAATTACCTGTCATTTGGCAACACACCCTGTATTGAAGAAGCTCATGAAGTCTATGAGATTATTAGAAGTAATAGTAATAGTAATATGGGAGAAGAGCTTGGTGATGAAAAGTTTTTTTATCTGGAACAAAGTGCTTTGGTTGTTAAAAATGCTGAGCTGCATCACAGGGCAATGGTTGACCAGAGGCTTTCCTCATGGAATACAAGGGTTATGCATATGAATAAGACCGTAGGCAGATTAATGGACCTTTACGATGGAGGAGGTATAGTGTGGGCACATAATACCCATGTAGGGGATGCAAGGGCGACTGAGATGGCAGATACCAACAGAGTCAACATAGGACAATTGTTGCGTGAGTCTTATAATGATAAAAGTGATGGCAATGGTGATGGCAATGGTGATGGCAACGGTGATAGTAATAATGACGGCAGGGAAAGAGATAGTGTTTTTATCCTGGGTTTCGGCACCTTTGAAGGTGAAGTGCTGGCGGGAAGAGGCTGGGGACAACAAATGGAGATTATGGAAATTCCAAAGGCAAATGCCAATAGTTATGAAGCGTTGCTTGAGGGGAAAGGGCCTGAAAATTCTTTGATTAATTTAAGATCTCCAAATCTTCCTGAGGAACTAAAGGCCATAAACAACAACAGGGCAATAGGAGTAGTTTATAATCCTGAAGTTGAGTATCCGGGTAATTATGTGAAAACTGATCTTAAAAAGAGGTATGATTCATTCATATTCATCAGGGAAACAAATTACTTGAGATTGATTGAATAGTTGATTTCATAAATTTTTAATGAAATTTACCAAAATCTTTATTTAATCTGTTTTTTTCTTGAGGGTTATGAAGGGTTATATTGTTTATTCGACATATAAAGTAATTGATGAAAAGCCAATGATTTATCTTTTTGGCAGGCTACAGAATAAAGAGTCTTTTCTTGCGAAGGTTCCATTCAAGCCTTATTTTTACATAAAGAAATCTGATGAAGAGGAAGCCAGGAAACATTTTGAAGCGGAGTTTGAACAAACGGATATGGTTAACTTTTCAGGTGAAAAATTAACCAGAGTGATAGGAGATAAGCCGCAGGATATACCAACAATAAGAAAGGTGTTTGAGCAGGAAAACATAACCACGTATGAAGCAGACATACGTTTTGTCCAGAGATATTTTATGGATAATGATATATTGGGCACAATAGATATTGAAGGGGAGTATAGAAAAAGCCAGTTGATTGACAGAATTTATGAAGATTGTGAAGTTACACCGGTTGAGCCTTACGATGTTACCCTTAATGTGTTAAGCATTGATATTGAAACGGATATTGATGGTGAGAATGCTTATTCAATATCCCTTTATTCGGATGATATAAGTGAGGTTCATATGGTTTCAAGCAATGCAAATGACGCTTATTGCTATGATAATGAAGAAGATCTGCTTAACGCATTTTCAAGAAGAATAAAAGAGATTGACCCTGATGTAATCACTGGCTGGAATCTTGTTGATTTTGACCTGCAGGTCTTAAGAAGGCAGTTTAAGAAATATGATATGTTATTTAATCTGGGAAGAACATCAGAAGAATGCAAATTAAGAATACAGGATGATTTTTTTAGGGAAAGCAGTGCCGATTTCAACGGAAGAATAGTTTTTGATGGCATATCCCTGCTGAGGCAGGCCTTCTTAAGTTACGATGATTATAAGCTGGATACTGTGGCAAAAGAGGTACTGGGGAAAAATAAAGTTGAGATTGAAGATGATTTCTGGGTTAATTTTAAGGATATAATAAAGAATGAGCCGGATAGGGTGGCTAAGTATAATCTTGAGGATTCAAAGCTGGCTTATGAGATCATACAGGAGAAGAAGCTAATTAAGCTTATGGTGCAAAAGTCCCTGATTACAGGGATGCAGCTTGACAGGGTTAAGGCAAGCATTGCCTCCCTTGACAGCTTATACATAAGAAGGGCTAAAAGACATGGTTATGTCTGCCCTAATTCTAAATACGGCTCAAGGGAAGAGAGGGTGAAAGGTGCTTTTGTGATGCACCCAAAGCCAGGGGTTTATGATTATATATCTGTTCTTGATTTTAAAAGCCTTTATCCATCCGTCATGAGAACTTTTAACATCGATCCTATTGCATTTAATGAAAAGGGCACGATAGTTGCACCTAATGGTGCGAGGTTCATAAATAATGAAGGAATATTGCCTGAGATTATTGAAACGCTATGGAGAGAAAGGGACAAGGCAAAAAAAGAAAAGGATGGTGTTTCAAGCCTGGCAATAAAGATTATTATGAATTCTTTTTATGGGGTTCTTGCTAACCCCACCTGCAGGTTTTATAGTCTGGACATGGCAAATGCAATAACATCCTTTGCAAGAGAAATCATAAAAGAAACCACTTCTATTATTGATGGGAAGGGGTATGAGGTAATATATGGAGATACTGATTCTGTTTTTGTTGACCTGAAGCATGATAAGAGTGAAGTAGAGGAGAAGAGCAGATTAATCGCAAAAGAAATAAACCATTATTTTGATGAGAAAATAAAAAGGGAGTGTGAAAGGAAATCTGTTCTGGAGCTTGAGTATGAGAAGATGTTTAAGGTGCTGATACTTCCATCACTTAGAGGCAGTTCAGGAGGAGCAAAGAAAAGGTATGCCGGCCTGGTTGTAAAAGACGGAAAAGAAGATATAAGTATTACGGGAATGGAGTTTGTAAGGCGTGACTGGACTGAGCTTTCAAAAAAGGTACAGATGGAAATACTGGACAGGGTTTTTCATAAAAAAGAGGTTGTGCCTTACATAAAAAAGATTGTAAAAGAGGTTAGGGAAGGTAAGCATGACACGCTTTTGGAGTATAAGAAGGCAATAAGGAAGGATCTTAAGGAATATACAAAGACAACGCCGCCGCATGTGAAGGCAGCAAGACAATTGGATAGATTAAAAAGCAATGTTATTTCATATTACATTACAACTAACGGACCTGAACCAACTGAGAAATTAAGGAGCCCCATTGATTATGAGCATTATATAGAAAAACAGGTGAGGCCGATTGCCGAGACAATACTTAATCTTTATGATATGAATTTTGATGACGCTTTGCGGAACAGTAACCAGATGAGCCTTTCGAATTTCTAGAGCTGTTTATAGTTGAGTATGCTATGGGTTTGTGTTTTGTGCAGATAAGGGGTAGAATTAGAAAACTATTTAAATAAATCTCCCTTGGGTTTGGTAATACCAGAATAAGATATAAAAAATGGATGGGATGCAACAGAAAAATCAAGAGAAAACTCCGGGAATCGCAATTGCAGCAATAATATTTGCAATTTTACTTCCAATTGTTGGAATTATTCTGGGAATAATAGCTTTAGTAAAAATAAATAAAACTGAATCTGGTGAAGGAAAGGGGCTGGCAATCGCAGCTATTGTTGTCGGGGTGATTATGGCTCTAATAATTTTACCTGTTTTAATGATGATTTTAATAGGTTCTATTGCTTATTATGGTATCCTTGATCCTGGAAGATTTTTGCCGGACAGATGCCAGTTTGAAAATCCAATACTTTGTACTGAAAATTTTATTATACAAAAGTCAATAACAGGCACATTGGAAGTAGAACTCATAAACAATTATGGAAGTCAAATTCTTGTTACCAATGCAGTAGTTGAAGATATTGAGGGTAAAAAACTTGGATGTGATGAGATATTATTGGATAATGTAAGTATTGCTAAAGGAAATCAGGAAATGGTGTGGGAACAAGGCTCAAGAAAAAATTTAGTGGTTAATTGTGTAAATGGTGATAGATTAGATATCCAAGAAAGTGCAAGATTTGAAATTGAAATGCAATGGTACCCCAGTAATTACGAACCTTCTAAAAGTCGAATAGTAAGAGGAGAAATTTTTTCAAGAGTGATGCCTAAACCTTCTGATTTGACTTAGAAAAAACCATCACTTCAAATCTATGTTTTCTTTGCCAGACTTCTCTTTTTTCAACCAAAGTAAATTTGTTGTTTTCAGCGGCGTTTATGATTTCTTCACTGCTGTTGGAGATGATTGCCACTTTTCCATCGTCTTTTAGTATGTATTCTGCCTGGTAAAATAACTCACCATAAACTTTGTTGAGCTCTTTTACATTTGAGTGTCTTGAAACGGAAGGAGGATGTGTTGCTATGATATCAATTGATTTTTCGTCAAATTTTGTTTCCAGCCATTCAAGGTCGCATTTAGTGGGATTGATTATCTTGTCTATTTCAGCAATTTTAGCGTTGTTTTTGGTTGCCCTAATGCTGGCCAGGACGTGGTCGGAACAGTAAATTTTACTGTCGGTTTTTTTGTTTTCAAGTATTTCTTCGTCCACTGAGTTGAAATCAAAATCAATAAGCTTTGTGAAAGATAGCTTATCCTTTATGAAACTATGAGGGGATCTTTTAGCATATTCAAGCCCGGCTTCAATGGGTATTATTCCTGAGCCGCACATGGGGTCAAGCAATGATTTTCCCGGCTTCCATCCTGCTGTTTTTAATAAAGAATAGGCAACACTGCCGTTTAATGAAGAAGGGTGGTTGTATATCTTATAATCCCTTTTGCTAAGGTCAATTCCGGAATAGTCAATGCAAAGGTAAGCGTTGCAATTATAGATGTAGATAAGAAATATAATGTCAGGGTTATCCATGTTGGCTTTTGCGCCGGTTTTATTCACAATAAATTCCCCTACTTTTGCGGCGATTTCCATCCCGCTTAGTTCTGCGGTCTCATCATGGATGCAGTTCACGCGAAAGGTCTTTCCATCAAGGTATTGAGAAAAGTCAACATCTATTTTGTTAAGGCTATCTTCATCTTCATATTCAAATTCCTGCAGTAAAAGCATTACCTTCTGGAGAGAGTGTGCTTTGTAAGAAAGTTTTGCAAGGTCTTTTTCATCTTTTAGAGGAAAGATTAATGCCCCTTCCCTGTGGGAAACATTCTGTCCTGTTATTTTTTGTATTTCATTTGAAGCTATGTCTTCAAAGCCTATAAAATAAGTTGCTATTCCTTTCATTTTACGTGAGAAAAAAGAGGGCTTTAAAAAAGTATCGAAGAGAGAGAAGAGTTTTGAGTTGTGAGTTGTGAGTTATGAGTTGTGAGTTTTGAGTTTTGAGTTGTGGGTTTAAGGCAAAAATAACAACAACACGGGCACAGACGCATTTTTCTTTGAAAAATGCTACTCGGCATTCGCCTCGCCTGGCCAAGTTGTTATTTTTGTCCAGTTTTTCTTGTTTGTTTTATTAGTATTACTTGTCTCATAAGTGTTGTTGTGAGTCAGGGGGTTGTTTTAGATTTTATGAATTATTATGTATTTGAATGTGTTTGAAGCACGAAGAATTGATTTCATTGGAAATTGGTGAGGGTTTTTTGATTTTCTTTAAGGAGGACGCTGTCTTTGATTATTTCATCAGGAGGTATTGTGAATTTTTTCTGCATTATGATTTTGGCATATTTAATCATAAGATATTTTTCTGAGAAGTTTAATGGAGGATTATTGAGGGCTTTTCTTGTGGCCTCCCTGGTGACCCATACACCTAAGGGTACAGAGTAATCACCTGTAACCACACGTATTGCAAGACAGGATGCTCTCCTTTTCATTTGCTTTAGTTTCTCCAGTACAGCAAGTCTCACACTGTAATAACCCCCTGCACAATTGTGGGCGTAATCCTTCCTACCAAGATGTGTTTCGTGGTCAGTCATGTAGTCTATTTTTTCAGAGTTTTCAAAACCACCCTTAGGCATGTAGGTTTCAAAAAGCTCATAGCTCCATACCCCCGGGAATAAAAGTATAAGATAATAGTTACCGAGATAATCGCCGAAATATGCTGTGTAATCATTAATTTCTTTGTAGTCGGAGATTTCCTTTATTAGCCCTTTGCCCAGAGTATCGTCAGTTGCGGTTATGCTCCATCTGGTGGGTACAAGCTTCCTGTTTTTTTCTATTCCTGAGGCACCGACAGATAAAAATTTAGACAGGAAGTTTTCAGAAAATCCGCTTTTGAAAAGATAGTTGATGCCTTCTGCTGATTTAAGATCTGTATCTGAAAAAACCTTTTCAACCTTTGTGTGGACTTTAGGGTTTGATGTGAGGCTGGCTTTTTTCAGCCTGCCGTCCGGGCCGGTGGGGGCTGTGACTGAATCGCTTTGCATCCTGAATCTGGGTCTGTCTTCCAGATTAAAATCCATTTCAACAGGCTTTGAGGCAAGGCCCACTTCCCTTGCAACTTCGGTTAGTTTCTGAGGCTGTTTTACTGATGATTTGAATTTTGAGTTAAGCAGGGAAGATCTTATGTCCACCAGGCTTTCAACTCCATAATTATTATTTGACCAATGTGAAGGTGCGTCGTATTTCCAGGCTTCCTTCGCTTTTTCAGGTGCAGACAACAATCCCACATTCACTTCAGGGTAGCCGGACCAGCCGATGAATGGGGCAGGTGACTGACTGCTGAATTCTGTCTTGTTGTGTATCTCTTTTGATTTTGCAAGGGAGCTTAGTTTTGCGTGCTGGGCACATATAGTTCTTCCACAGAAACCCCTGCCCTTGCATTTAAGGCATTTGATGTTCATATTTGAGGGAAGTTAAAGATTTTATTTAAAGATTTGTTGGAAAGGCAAGCGATGGCTCCTTAAGGATTTTATTTTTGATGTAATTGCTATGCATATACACAAGAATTAATAACAAAAATTAATAGGATTTTAAAGAAGATTTAAAAAATTAAAATTTCAGGTATATATATGCCAGATTGCCGATGATGGGCAGCTCTTTTCTCCTGCCTTCGGATGAGTTCAAAAGCCCTATGATAAGGAGTATCAACCAAACGATGGTTCCGGCAAAGGCCAATATCTCGCCAAATAAAAACATAAGGCCTGCTAAAACCTGCACGATTATGAGGAATACCCAGAGGTTGATGGCCTGCTTAACATGAAATCTGGCAAAATTACTTTTAGATATTTTTTCGTCAAGAAAGAACCAGATTATACCCACCAGCAAATAGGATAGAACTGCTACTGCTTTTGAGTCTCTCATTTTTTTTCTTGAAGATTTTTTATGTTTTTTAGACTTTTTCCCAGTCATCCCTTTAGCAGGATTAATGCTTGATTTATTGGTCATTCTGTTGGAGATGAATAAGTGAAAATATATAAATCTATTGACTGAAATTGTATTTGTTCGTTGATGATTTTAGAAGAATTCTTTTTCATTATGTTGTTTTTTGGATTTGGTGGTTTTCTTCTTGTTTGTTTTGTTTTTATTATTTTTATCAGTTTGATTAGTTTTTTGCTTCTTGCTTTTTATTTTTTCTTTTGCTTTTTCCCTTGCTTTTTCTCTTGCTCTTTCTGTTGACGGTGACGATGATAATGATGATAAGGGTGATAATAAAGGTGATGACAATTTTATTGATTGTGATAAAGATGATGAAGAGCTAGTTTTTTCTTCTGTTTTTTGTTTTTCTTTTTTTTTGAACCTGAAGAAAAATGTTGCGGTCAATAAGACTGAGATGGTGAGGCCCATGAAGAATGTCCTTTTTATTGCCAGGAGGAATGAGTTTAGGAAGAATTCCTGAGGATATATGTTGATCATAACATGATGTGGGTAAAGGATCCAGAGGTCGTTTGTGAAAAATACCTTGTGAAAAAGCGTAAACATAAAATCGAAATAATTCCTTGCAAGCGCCGACAGCGCCAGCAGTAAAAACATTACACAAAAAAGCCAGACGCCCTGCTGCCATACGGGTGGGGCTAACCTGTAAAAGAAACCCAGAAATATAAGAAAGAAGAATAAGGCTGCTACTATCTGCCCTGCGTTGTAAAGGCTTTTTACATCCTCAAGATGGAGTATTTCCCTCTCGCTTAGCTGGGTGGTGTTTAGCTCATTTATGGTTGTAATGTAATCCCTTATGTTCCTGTCGATTTCAAAGGCATTCTCAACCTTTTCTGATGCCTTCTGCTGTTCCAGCTGACCGGTTACAAAACCATCGTCCTCGAATATTAAGGTTATGTTGAATAAGAGAAGTGTGATTATTATGAATAAAGCCATGCCAAGAGCATATAGATTTTTTTTAAGCATAGTAATAGTTCCCGCTTTGTTTTTGTTCACGGTCTTTTATTGATTCTTTTTTGTTTATCCTTGGTCTCCCGGAGCGGTCGTCCCTCCTCAAAGTAATCTCAACTTCCTTCAATAGCTTGTTCATGCCTTCTTCCATGGTGAATGGGCCGTGTACATTTCCCTGTTTTGCCGGTTGGCCATCAAAAACAAGGAGCCTGTTTGAAATGGAATCAATAAAAACAAGGTCGTGGTCTATTACAACCGGCAGGATTTGCTTTGTTGAAGCTAGATTTGCAATTACTTTTGAAACTAAGAGTCTTTGTTCAACATCAAGGTAAGCTGATGGCTCGTCAAGGAGGAATAGGTCTGCATCTTCCGCCAGTGTTTTTGCTATTGCAACCCTTTGGAGCTGGCCCCCTGAAAGCTCACAAACTTTGCTTGTCAAAAGATCACTTAAGCCAAGGGGCTTTACTATATCATTATTGTGTTTTGTTATTGCCCTTTGTAATACATTAGCAACCATTTCATCGGATTCAAAATCAAGGTACTGGGGCTTGTAGCTTACCTTAATGTTTTTATCAACTGCCCCTGTATCCGGCTTTTCAACCCCTGCCAGTATTTTTGCGAAAGTAGTCTTACCTATACCGTTCTCCCCTAGGACACCCACAATCTCTTCACGGCATAACTCACCGGCATCAGCATTTAGTTGAAAGCCATCGTAGTTTTTCTGCAGCTGATCCCATTTAGTTAGAACATTCTCGGGCTTGTGCTCCACAGGAGATTTTATATCGAAGGTTATTTTGCTTTCCCTGAACCTTACGTTTTCTTCCTTTAGGAAACCTTCCAGAAATGAGTTTATCCCCGGCTTGCTACTTTTAAGATTGCTGACAACACCATAAGCGTTTTCCTTACCATACATTATGTTTACTGAGTCCGCCATGTAATCAAGGGCTACGAGGTCATGCTCAATTACCAGTACAGAAGTCCCTTCGTTTGCAAGGCTCCTGATGAATTGGGATACAATAAGGCGTTGTTTTATATCAAGATAAGAAGTAGGCTCGTCAAATATGTATAAATTAGCTTCCTTAAGTACAGAAGCGGCTATTGCAACCCTTTGCAACTCACCACCTGAAACCTTTTTTATGTCTCTTTGTAGTATTTTTTCGATATCCAGGAGTTTTGCAATCTCTTTCAGCTGTTTTTTTTCGTCCACTTTTTCAAGAAGGTCTTGCACTTTGCCTGTGGCAGTCCTGGGTATCATGTCAACCGACTGGGGCTTGTAGGATATTTTTATTTTTGAATCCCTTAATTTTTCAAAAAAATTCTGTTTTTCGGTTCCCTTAAAAAAACTTATGAGCTCGGCCGTATCCGCTTCTTTTTCGTCCCCGAAATTAGGCTTTAGTATGCCTGCCATTATTTTTATCGCTGTTGATTTACCTATACCGTTTTTACCTATGATACCTGTGACTTTTCCGAAGACAGGAGAAGGAAGGCTATAGAGGGCAAATCCGTTTTGGCCGTACCGGTGAATGGGACATGAGGAAAGCTCTTCCGGAAGGTTTATTATGGATATTGCTTCAGTTGGGCACCTGTTCTGACATATGCCGCATCCGGAGCAGAGAGTCTCGTCTATAACCGGCTTGTTGTCTTCGCCTTTCACAATACATTCGGCCCCGGTCCTATTTATGGGGCAGAGCCTTGTGCATAGATAGTTGCATGATTCAGGCTGACATTTCTTTTTCTCTATTACAGCAATCCTTGACATAATGGTGCAAGGATAAGTATTTAATTAAAAACCTTTCGGGTGTCTGTTTAACTTGTTATCCGGAAAAGAGAAACTAAATAAAATTTGAAACAGTGATGAGAGATAGTTTTGTTATCCGGAAAAAGGAAACTTACTGATTAAATATTTAAATGGATTTAGTTTAATGACATTGAGAATGCATGTAAAAGATAATATAAGAAGAGCTAAAGATAGTATAAGCAGGATAAAGGATTTGAATGGTGTGGGGCAGGAGGTTAAGCTGATTGCCGTCACAAAATCCGCAACACTAGACCAGGCGAGGGAAGCAATAGAAGCTGGTGTAGATGGGGTTGCAGAGAGCAGGGTGCATTTTGCTGAAGAGAAATTCCCTCATTTAGAGAATGTAAAAAAGCATATGATAGGACATCTGCAAAGGAATAAGGTTAAAAGGGCGGTTGAGCTTTTTGATGTTATCCAAAGTGTTGATAGCCTTAAGCTTGCAAAAGAGATTGATAAAAGGTCAGGGGAAATGGGGAAAGTTATGGAAATAATGCTGCAAGTGAATGTAAGTGGCGAGGATCAGAAGTTTGGTTTTGGTGAAGAAGAGGTTGAGGGTGCTTACAGGGAAATTCTGGCTTTGATGAATCTTAAGGTAATTGGCATCATGGTAATGGCGCCTTTTGTTTCAGCGGAAGAAACAAGGGAATATTTCAGAAAGGCAAATGAAATAAAAGAGAAACTTAAGTTGCGGGAGCTATCAGCAGGTATGAGCAATGATTATGAGATTGCCGTTGAGGAGGGTTCAACGATGGTGAGGCTCGGTAGAACATTATTTGATTAATTGATTGAATTTAATAATTGATCTATTAGTTAATTAATCAATCAGTCAAGCTTGATTCTTCTTACACTTCTTGATAGTATGTCTATTTCCAGGACGTGGGGATAGTTTGAGATGTTATGGTTACCTACGCCGGCGCAGATGGAATCCCCTATCCTGTCCATGAATTTGCCGGACATCTCCACTGTCTCATGGATGTGGCCATGAAGAGTGAGGAAGGGCTGGAAGCCTTCAATAGCCATCCTTATTGCCAGACTGCCAACGTGATCTTTTGAATAAGTGATATCAAGATTAGTGTTGAAGGGAGGGGAGTGGAAAACATAAAGGGTTTTTTCAGGTTGACCGTCAAATACCTCAACCAGGTCTTTTTCTATGCTTTCTGTGTCGTCTTCCTTGAAATGGACACCTTCGTATCTCATGTTCCTTGTGGTGATTCCATCCAGCAAAACCTTCCTCTCCAGCTCAAAGAGATTCCTGTTTTTTTTATCCTTTAGATCCCATTTTTCCCAGTCTTTCATCCTGAAAGGGGTTATGGGGACATAAGGATAGCCGGTTATGAAAAAATCTTTTGCCAGAGGCAATTTTTCTTCTGTCAATATTTCATAAATTTCATCATTGTGATTGTAGAGCAGGTCAAGGTTCCCTGAGAGGTCGTCATTTCCAAACATTATGTATATCTTTAGAAAAGGTCTTGTTTCTTTAAGTTCCTTTAATCGGGGTATAAGATAGTTTTGAAGAAAGGTCCGTTGGCTTTGCATGTCAAGGCCTTTGGGGCAAATGTCACCACCGATAATAAGGCCTTCATAATTTTTTGCAGCCTGAAATATCTTAAAATACTGCAATTCATTGCCATGGATGTCTGAACAGAACAATAATCTCATTTTCCACCTCTTTTTGATATACCATGCTTTTTGTTTTATAAATTTTTGGAATTT
>CAYOOQ010000016.1:0-15294 GCA_964405675.1 uncultured Methanosarcinales archaeon
CGGTTTAGCCAAAGTAATGGGGTTTTTCTGCTTTCATCTCTTTTGCTCTTGCGCTGGAGAATTGGTTTTTTAGTTCAGCGTAAGCATCCTGGATCTCTTTCGAAGCAGAAGGTCTGACTTTCTCAAAGGCTTTGTCGAAGTATTTTTTAGGTATTATTTTCGTATCAAGGTTGTCTCTTAAGGCAAGCATTGCAGCTTCTCTGCATACAGCCTCTATATCTGCTCCTACATAACCCTCACTCATTTTTGCCAGCTCTTTAATGTCTACTCCTTCAAGCGGCATGTTTTTAGTGTGAACCTTGAATATGTTTTCTCTTGTTTCAAAGTCTGGTACTGGAACCATTACTATCCTGTCAAATCTTCCAGGTCTTAGGAGTGCAGTGTCCATTAGATCTGGCCTGTTTGTCGCTGCGACAACAATTACGTCGTTTAACTCTTCAAGGCCATCCATTTCCACTAATAGTTGCTGGACTGCACTCATTCCAGGTCCTTCTCCCGCTTTTTCTCCCATATGCCTGTTGGAGGCAATGGCATCAACCTCATCGAAGAAGATTATTGTAGGGGAGACTTGTCTTGCCTTTTCAAAGATTTTTTTCACTCTTGCAGGCGTTTCGTTGACATATTTTGAAAGTAATTCCGAGCCTTTTACTGCTATGAAGTTTACACCACCTTCTCTTGCAACCGCTTTTGCAATAAGTGTCTTACCTGTTCCGGGAGGGCCATAAAGAAGGACACCTTTTGGAGGCTTGACACCAAGATTTCTGAAACTCATAGGGTTTTTTACAGGCCATTCGATTGCTTCTTTAAGCTCTTGTTTTACGTCCTTTAAGCCACCTACATCATCCCATGTTACAGTGGGTGTGTCAACATAAACTTCTCTCATGGCACTTGGTTTTACTCCTTTAAGGGCTTCATTAAAATCGTTCATTGTTATTTTGAGTTTTTCAAGCATTTCCTGGGATATTTGCTCATCTTCACTTAAATCCATATCCGGAATTATTCTCCTTAAGACTTCCATAGCCGCTTCCCTTGAGAGGGATGCCAGGTCTGCCCCTACAAATCCATGAGTTTTTTCCGCCAGTGCATGCAGATTTACAACTTCAAGATTATCTGATGTGTTCTTGAGGTAATTTTTTAGTTTTTGATTGTCCAGATTTTCGAATATTTTTTTATTCTCTGGATTGTGTTTTAGAAATTTGTTTATACATTCATCAAGGTTACCAGGAGTAACTTCTTCCATGTCGTTGCTGTTTTCAAGTATTAGTTTTAATGCTGTTTTGTATTCTTCTTCAATTAGAGTGCTTTCTTTTAGGGCATCAAGTTTTGTGTAAAATGGATTGTTTCTTGTGTGGATCTTTAAAACTTTTAGCCTGCCGTCTTTGTTTGGAACGCCTATTTCAATTTCCCTGTCAAATCTTCCAGGTCTTCTTAAGGCAGGGTCTATTGCATCCGGGATGTTTGTTGCGGCAATTACAACTACTTTGCCTCTTGTTTTTAATCCATCCATCAGGCTTAAAAGTTGAGCTACTACTCTTCTTTCAACCTCGCCAGGGGTTTCTTCCCTTTTTGGTGCTATTGCATCTATCTCATCAATAAAAATGATGGCTGGTGAATTTTTTTCAGCTTCCTCAAATTTTTTTCTTATGTTGGCTTCACTTTGTCCGTAGAATTTTGACATTATTTCTGGTCCGTTTATAAGGAAGAAGCTTGATGCTGTTTCGTTTGCAACTGCTTTTGCCAGAAGGGTTTTACCTGTTCCGGGAGGCCCTTGCAAAAGAACACCTTTTGGAGGCTCAATACCAAGTTTTTCAAAAATTTCCGGGTGTTTTAGAGGTACTTCAACCATTTCTCTTATCCGCTTAATCTCGTCACTAAGACCACCTATATCTTCATAGGTTACTTCAAGGACTTTTTCTTCTACGGTTTCTTTTGCTTCAGGGTCGTAAACAACTTCTGTCTGGTCGCTTATGACGACTGGCTCGTTTTTTGGAGAAACATCAGCAACTACGAATTTTAGGTCGGAAAAGCCGAAACCAGGCATGTTTTCGTTAAGCATGTTAAAAATATCGTTAAAAGCACTGCCACCCATGGCAGACCTTCTTCTGTTTGCACCCCCAAGTGGAACAATGTCTCCTTTTACCAGTACTCTCCCCAGAAGGCCATTTTTAAAGAGGGAAGGATGGGCTTGTATTGATATTCCTTTATGTGCCGGAGCAATAATAACTTTTTTAGCTTCTTTTACATCTGCTTTCTTTACAGTAACATTTTCTCCGATGCCGGTCTTTGAATTTCTTCTCGTGATTCCGTCCATCCGTATGATCTTGAGCCCAATATCACCAGGATATGCTCTATCGGAAATGGCTACAGTTTTCCTGGCACCTTCTATTTCAACTATATCTCCAGGCCTTATACCCAGCTCGTGCATAAAACTTGAATCTATCCTTACTATCCCTTTATTTACATCGTCCTGAAAGGCTTCTGCTACTTTTAATGTTAATCCTTCTGTCATTTATTATCACCTGTATGAAAAGAATAAAAACCCAAAATAAAAACCCTATAAAAATGTTTTGGTGGTTATTGCTGCACTTTCACTTTTGGCAGGTTTACCTGAGGTGGAAGATTTACTTCATTAGAAAGCGTTAATGCTAGTATTGTGCTTTTTCCAAGAATCGTGTTGACAACGGGTGTCATTACCTCTTGTGGTATGTTTTCAGAGTTTTTCCATTTTTTCATTACATCTTTTAGTACTTTATCTTCTCCCATATAATAAAGTTCTCCTGTGATTTCCAGGTGTCCTACTTCATTTGAGTAAGTGGTTTTGTAATTGAATGCGAATTTAAGCACATTTTGCTTTTGTTCCCCCATTTTCATGGTGGTTTCTTCAATGTCTTCAATCTTCACGTTGTTGCTTACGCTTACTTTTCCCTTAATGGGATTTTGTTTGATTACTTCTATCTTATTATATCCAAATCCTACTATAGCCATAATTGTCACCTTCTGTGTTTATTCTTTTAAATATTTGTGTACGAAAATTAGAATTTATTTAAAGCTTTTGGAAGTTAATTTCATATCCTTGTAGTTTCATTTTGTTTATATAAGGGTACAGAAGGCCTTCTATGACTGCATAACATTTACTTGATACATTTACTTTTTTGCCTTCTAAAAATATAGGGAAATCCTGGCAGATTTGTGGTCTTTCAGGATTGTTATGCAAAGTGCATTTGAAATCTTTTAATGCGGGACAGCCTTTGTTTAGGTTAACTAAATATTTGCCACCTTTTAAAGGAAATAGGCTTTTGTTTTTGATGTTTTCCTGCAGTTTTTCTGAAGTAAGCAGGTTTGCTTCTTTTTTTATGACTTTTAAACTGCCCTTTCTGCAGCAGAAAGACTTGCATTCTGTGAAGCAATAAGTGCCAAGAGACATCCTGGCCATGGTGATTGTGTCATTCATGATTGCGAAAAGTGTAATTAGTATTTAAATCATACTTTATGAATATCAAAAAGCTAAAAAATGGGAAGGTTTTTCTTCTAGGAAGATGGGAAAAAGGCTTGATTTGAAGACTGGTTTTAAGTGTAACAATAATTGCAGGTTTTGTGTCCAGGCTCATAAAAAAGAATATGGTAACAGGAAAACTGAGGAGCTTCTTAGCGAATTGAAGCGGGCGAAGGCAACTTGCGATGATGTTGTTTTTACGGGTGGAGAGGTTACTTTAAGGGAGGATCTTTTTGAGTTGGTTAGTTGTGCTAAGAAACTGGGTTACAAAGGTATTCAATTGCAGTCTAATGTGAGGATGCTTTGTTATAGGAGTTTTTGTAAAAGGCTTATTAAAGCAGGTGTTAACGAATTTTCTCCGGCTTTGCACGGCTATACTGCAGAACTCCACGATGATTTAACTAGGGCTGAAGGAAGCTTTAGGCAGACTACAATGGCTATAGAAAATCTCAGGTCTTTAAACCAGTATATTATTACTAATTCTGTTATTGTGAAACCTAATTATCAATATTTGCCTGAGCTTGCCCAATTGTTGATAAATTTGGGGGTTAACCAATATCAGTTGGCTTTTATGCATGCTGTGGGAAATGCATGGGATAATTTTGATGAGTTGATGCCCAGGGTTACGGATACAGCACCTTATGTACATAAGGCACTTCAGATTGGTATTGATTCGGGGGTTAATTGCATGGCTGAGGCAATGCCTTTTTGCCATATGAAGGGTTATGAAAAATATTGTTCTGAGCATTTCATTCCTTCTACAGAAATCTGGGATGTAAATAGCAGGGATGAATTCTTTGAAAATACCCGGAAAAAGGAGGGTAAAAGGAAATTTCCTCAATGCAGAAGGTGCAAGTGGAATGGTGTCTGTGAGGGCCCTTGGAAGGAATATCCTGATAAATTTGGGGATAGTGAATTCCAGCCGGTTTCGTAGTCCTTTTGTTTTTTTCCTGGTTTGTGTTTAATTTTCAGTTATTATATTCATTTGTTTCGGCTATTAATTATGTGGGAAATGGAAGTGGTAAATAGTACTATATAGAACAAATGTTTTTACAAAAATTATATAAAGGGGTTATTTTTCCGAAAGGAAAGCATGGAAGAGCGGAAGGTCCAGAAAACAGGGGATATGCATTATGTTTATCTTCCTACAAATTGGTGTAAGAAACACAAGATAAATTCAGATTCAAAAGTAAGCCTGGAGGAGAATAGCTCTGGCGCTTTGGTACTTTATCCAAGACATACAAAGAGGAAGGGGAAGACTCTTGAGTTGAGTATAGAAGAGGATGATCAGGACGTCATTAATAAATTGATAATGGCTTGTTATATTAATCCTCTTTCTTCTTTTAAGATTAATCTTAAAAAAGAAATGGATGTTTCTAAACTGCTTATACAAAAAAATATCATGAGTATAGAATCAGTTGAAATCGATAAGAAAGTAATTTCTTCAGATTCTTCAATTTCTGTGTCTGATCCTGATTTGTTACTTAAGACACTGGTGAAGAAGGTTAAGAATCTTGTTGTGATGATGAACAGTAATTATAATGAGGAATTAACCAAAAGGTATGAGGAGGAGATTGACAGGAGCAAAATTTTGATAGAAAAGTCTATTATTAATTACATGACTTTCAGCACCCCTCCAAAATTAAAGATGATTGACCTTTTTTATATATCCCAATTGACAAGAGATTTGGAGAGGATGGTTGATCATTTGATTACTTTGAAAAAAGAAGATTCAGGATTCATAAAACAAATTGAAGGAGTTATACAGCTGTTGAAGAATAATGTTGAAACTTTAGATCTTGCAGATAAATCAAATTGCTTTGACCATAGGAATGCTATTGATTTTCTAAAGCAGGTAAAGAAACTTAATTTTAAGGACGACAAAAAAAATTATGATAAGCGGAGAATTAAAAGTTTGCTTTTGAATGTTTCAGAGGTTTTGTTAGATTGGAGTATTACCACGAGTATAGACGTGGATTAAGTATTTAGTCTATATATAGTAAATAGGTAGTTTATAAAAAAGAGATATAAACTCCAGACCTCATTTGGTTGAGCTGATTAGAATGGAAAAGGGAATCAAGGAAATCTTGGATATCGAGAAGAAAGCCGAGGAAATTGTAAAGAAAGCTGAGAAAAAGGCTGAAAAGATTAGAGAGAAGTCTCAGAAAGAGTTATATGATTTGAAGATCCAGAGGGAAAAAGAGATTGATAGCAAAAAGGCGAAGAAGATCTCTGATGCTGAAAAGGAAATTGCTAAGAAGAAGGAAAAAATCCTGAAAGAGGCTAATGCTGAGATAACTAAGTTTTCAAAAAAAAGCAAGGCGAATATGGATAAAGCTACTGATTTTATTGTTGATAAATTGATTGATTAAGTTTTAATAGATGTGTGATGGTAAGTATGTTCAAGTCGGATGATATGTGTAAGTTGAGGATTTTTTGTAATAAGGATCACCTCAAAGAAATTATTGATGCTCTTCATAAGGCAAAGGCGATAGACATTGTTGAGCATAGCAAATCGGAAGAAGTTGATATAGGTTCTCCTATGCCTGAGTCCGGAAAGATTTCTGATGCCGCTATTAAAGCCAGGTCGATTATCCACACACTGGAGATGCAGGATGATAAAGCTCATCTTGGTTCTAAAAAAACTGGAAAAAGTCTTGAAGATGTAGATAAAGTGGCGGATGAGATTGTCAGATTGTATGAAGATGTAACTGATAAAAATAATAGACTTAAAGAAATTGAATCTCTCCTTGCAAATCTTAATGATGAAAAAGAGTTGATTGAAAGTATTGAATCATTGGGCTTGCCTCTTGATTATTACAATGAAACAAAAAACCTAAAGTATCTAGTAGGTCATGTAGATAATGCAAGCTCTTTTAAACAAGATTTGAAGCAAGAGATAGAAGGCAATTATGAGGTTTATTCGAATAAGGAGGAAGGAAATCTAATTTCTGTCTTTTATAATAAAGAAAAAGAATGGGAGCTTCTTAAGGTCCTGAAAAACCATAATTTCCAAGAACTAAAGATTCCTGATGAAATCAAAGGTAACAAGGATAGAGCAAGAGCTATAGATGAAGAATTGCAGAAGCTTCAGAAGGAAAAAAGCAAGCTGAGTAAGCAGTTGGATGATATTAAGGAGAAGAAAAAGAATAAAATTCTGGAAAGTGAGAAATTTTTATCTACTAATGTTGTTAAATCCGAGGCTCCTTTGATGTTTGGGGAAACAAAGAATATATCCATAATAAGTGGTTGGGTTCCTTTGGCTGAAAAAGATAAGTTGAAAAAGGAGCTTATGCGAATTACTGATGAAAAGATTCATATTATTGAGGAAATGCCTAATAGCAAGGACCCTGCTCCCGTTAAACTCAATAATCCTGAATCAGCAAGGCCTTATGAGTTTTTTTTGAGAATTTTTAGCATGCCGTCTTATAGGGAACTTGATCCTACAATTTTTATGTTTATAACTTTTCCTTTGTTTTTTGGTTTGATGCTGGGGGACATTGGCTATGCCATAACTGTTTTTATTATCTTTACTATACTTAAAAAATACATGCCGCAGGGCAGAGATCTTTTCAGGATAATAATTTATTGTAGTATATCATCTTTTATATTTGGGCTCATATATGGTGAATTTTTTGGGTTCAGTCTGAGTTATATAGATGCTGTGGCTGATTGGATGGCCGCTATGGGGATTGATTTTTTCCATAGAATCCCTGAAAATCCAAAAAGTATACAGAATTTAATGGTGGTTGCAATCGTTGCTGGATTGGCTCACATTAATTTTGGATTTTTGGTGGGTTTCATCAATGTTTATAAGAAGCATGGTTTTTTGCTTGCTGTCCTTGAGAAATTCAGCTGGGTTGTGTTCCAGATAGGTATTGCACTTTTGATTGTCAGCTATCTTGGACTTTTACCGCTCACAATTTTGCCGGGGCTAATCTTGATAGTTGTAGCAGTTGTTATGCTTGCTATTGGTGAAGGTGTGCAGGGAGTTGTTGAACTCCCGTCTTTATTTGTGCACACCGGTTCATACTTGAGGATTATGGCGATTGGTATGGCTAAGAAAGGCTTGGCGATTATCATTAATGAGCAGACTTTGCTTAATCCTGCGTTTCAGGGAAGCATTTTAGCGGTATTTGCCGGAATCATTTTGTTTTTGGTGGGTCATTCAATAAATTTAGCTTTGGGAGTGTTTGGCCCTTTTATACATTCATTAAGGCTCCACTACGTAGAGAACTTCACGAAGTTTTACGAGGGAGGCGGAAAGGAATTTAAGGCCTTCGGGTCTGAACAATAAAAAAGAAATTATGGAGGTTGAAAAAAAATGGCAACAATAGGAACTGCTTTGGTAGGTATTAGTGCGGCTCTTGCTGTAAGCGCATGTGCTTTTGCGTCTGCATGGGCTGAAAAAGAGATGGGTATTGCTACAATAGGTGCAATGACTGAAAATGAAAAACTTTTTGGTAAAGGTTTGGTTTTGACGGTTATTCCGGAAACAATTGTTATCTTTGGACTGGTAGTATCAATTTTGTTAATAGGTACAATGTAGACAGTCTGTAGACTGGAGACGAAACGATGGGATTTGCACAACTGAAAAAAGACATAATGAACAGGGCTGAGAAAGAGGCCGATAGAATTATCAAGGAGGCCTACAAGGAAGCCGAGGATGCAAAGAGAAAACTGGAACTTGAACTGGATAACAAAGAAGAGAAAACACTGGAAGATGCAAGAAATACCCTGAACGCGATGGAACAACGTGAGTTGCCCGGAGCTTCTTTGGAAGCCAAGAAGATGAAGCTAATCGAGAAGAAGAAGCTTATCGAAGAGGCTTTTGAAGAAGCAAAAAACAGTATTAACAAGAAACTTACAAAGACTGAAAGGAAAAAGCTTGTGAAGAAGATCTTGAAGCAGATAGAATCAGAGATAACAATTGGCACTCTTTATTGTAATAAGATTGATGCAGAACTTGTTGATAGCAAGAAGGTTAAGCATAAGGATATGCTTGGAGGAATTATTGCTGAAGACAAGACAGGAAAGGTAATAGTAGATTACAGTTTTGAGACTTTACTTGAACAGATAAGGGACAAGTACATGGCAGAGGTGACAAAAATCCTTTTTGAATAAAATGGCAATCAAAGCGATAAAACCTACACTTCCTTACGCGTACGCAAGGGTAAGTGCAATGAAAAGCAAGCTCATTGATAGAGGTAAGTATCAAAAGCTTTTGAAGATGGACCTTAATTCAATAACCAGGTTTTTGCAGGAAACTGAGTATAAGGAATCGATAACAGAGCTTTCAGCCAATTTTAGCGGTATTGAGCTTGTGGATCAGGCACTGAATGATAATACAGTGAAGACTTTTAATAAATTAAGGTCCATCAGCCCTGATGATGTAGTAGAGGTAATTAACCTTTATCTTTGCAGGTGGGATTATGAGAACCTTAAGATTGTTTTGAGAGGCTTGTTTAGCAATAGCAAGAAAGAGGAGATCATGGATTTGATTGTGGATATAGGGCAATTTGATAAGGAGCATTTTGCAAGATTGTTTGATACTAGTTCAATAAAGGAAGCCCTTGTAAATTCTGAATTGGTGACTGAAGAAGAGATTATGGAATCTTATGAGAATTTCAAAGAAACCAGTAATCTTATAGAACTGGAAAATACATTGGATAAAATTAATTTTAAGAAAGCTGTTGAAGGGGCTTCTTCATGTCCAAAAAAAGGAATGGTTTTCAAGAGGTTTCTTTTGAGGGATATTGATAATATTAATGTAAAGAATCTTATCAGGTTTAAGAAGGAAGGGATGGAGCCTTCGGAAATACTTAATTATATGATTGAAAGCGGTTTTAAACTTGATAAGGCAACTCTTGAGAAGCTTTCGGAAAAAGAAAGTGTTGATCTTTTGCTTGAGGAGCTGGATAAAACATTTTATGGTAAACTTATAAGTTTTACAGACCATAAGGATGATCTCTATGGTATTGAAGTGGCTCTTCAAAATATGAATCTGAAAAGCAGTATATTAAAAACTCATCAGATTCCGTTGACAATTGCTGCGGTTCTGAACTTTATGCTGAGTAAGATGATTGAAATCCGTAATTTAAGGTCAATTGTTAAATCGAAACATCTGGGAATTGATGAGGATTATGTTGAAAAAAAACTTTTAGTGATATAAATGAAAGATATTGTGGTAGTAGGGGAGGAGAAATTTTTGTTGGGTTTTCAGATAGGAGGTATAAACAAAGCGTTTGTACTGAATGAAATGCATCCGGATAGTACAATGAAAGAATTAATATCTAACCCTGAAGTGGGACTTATTATAACTAATCAAGAAAGCATAGATAAATTAAGCTCTTTTACCCGTGAAGAAGTCATGAATTCAGTTGATCCTGTTTTTTTGATAATTTCAGAAGGGGATTCTCAGGATGAGTTAAGAAAAATGATCAAAAAATCCATTGGAGTTGATTTGTGGAATAAATAGGTGATTATGGTGTCAAAAGAAGGAAATATTTACAGAATTGCTGGACCAGTAGTGGTGGCGGAAGGAATAAAAGCCAGAATGTATGATGTAGTCAGGGTTGGTAATGAAAAGCTGATGGGAGAAGTTATTCAGGTGGATGGTGATAAGGCAACCATTCAGGTTTATGAGGATACTACAGGTATAAAGCCAGGAGAGCCAGTTGTTAATATAGGTGAGCCTCTTTCTGTTGAGCTTGGTCCTGGTATGTTGACCAGCATCTATGATGGAATTCAAAGGCCTCTTCCTGTCCTGCAGGATAAGATGGGGAGTTTTATTAAGAGGGGTGTTGATGCCAGAGGTCTTGACCCCGAAAAAAAATGGGATTTTAAGGCAACTTCTTCAAAAGGGGATTTGGTTGAAGGAGGAGACATCATCGGTGAGGTTGAAGAGACCGAAGGATTGATGCATAAAATTATGATTCCTCCAGGGAAGAAGGGGAAAATAAGCCAGATTAAATCAGGAAGTTTTACTGTTGATGATGTAATATGTAAGTTAGATGATGGCACTGAAATAAAAATGGTTCAAAGGTGGCCTATTAAATTTCCAAGGCCATTTAAGGAAAAATTAGCTCCTGAGTTACCTTTGATTACTGGTCAGAGAATTTTTGATGTTTTCTTTCCTTTAGCTAAGGGAGGGGTTGGGGCAATTCCAGGGCCTTTCGGTGCAGGAAAAACAGTTTCACAGCAGCAGCTTGCGAAATGGTGCGATGCTGAGATTATTGTATATATAGGCTGTGGAGAGAGGGGAAATGAGATGACAGAGGTTTTGACTGAGTTCCCACATCTACAGGATCCAAAGACAGGTAAACCTTTGATGAACAGGACTGTTCTAATAGCAAATACTTCAAACATGCCGGTGGCTGCGAGGGAAGCTTCAGTTTATACAGGAATTACGATTGCTGAATATTTCAGGGATATGGGTTATTCGGTTGCTTTAATGGCGGATTCAACATCAAGATGGGCTGAAGCTATGAGGGAGATCTCATCCCGACTTGAAGAGATGCCAGGGGAAGAAGGTTATCCGGCTTATCTTGCAACAAGACTTTCTGAGTTTTATGAAAGATCTGGGAGAATAAAGCCGTTTGGTACTGATAATGAGGGTTCTGTGACTATCATTGGTGCTGTAAGTCCTCCTGGCGGTGATTTTTCAGAGCCGGTTACACAAAACACACTTAGGGTTGCTAAGACTTTCTGGGCTTTGGATGCAAGCCTGGCTAAGAAAAGGCACTTTCCATCCATTAATTGGCTTACATCTTATTCGCTGTATCTTGAAACATTGAAACCTTGGTATGCAGAAAATATCAAGACGGATTGGCATGAAAATGTTTCAAAGCTGATGAAGATGCTGCAGCAGGAAGAAAAGCTGTTAGAGGTTGTTCAGTTGGTGGGTTCAGATGCGTTACCTGAAAAACAGCAGCTTGACCTTGAGACTGCAAGACTTATCAGGGAATTTATGCTGCAACAGAATGCTTTCCATGATGTTGATACTTATTGTGAGCTTGATAAATCATATATGCTAATGAAAACAATATTGCATTTCGACACTCTGGCAAGGTCAACTCTTGATTCAGGTGCGAATATAAGGTCAATACTTGAAACTAAGGCAAAGGATAAGATTTCAAATGCTAAGTTTGAGAAGGATTATGAGAAAGTTTTAGGGGATATTCAAAAAGAAATGGAGACTGAATTCAGAGAGCTTCAGGGTGGTAGGAATGAAAGAGTATAAAACAATAAGTCGTATAGCAGGTCCTCTTGTTTTTGTTGAGAAGACTGATACTGTCGCGTACGGAGACCTTGTTAAAATCAGGTTATCCGATAATACCATTAAAAATGGGCAGGTTCTTGACACTTCGAAAGATATGGTTGTTGTACAGGTTTTTGAAGGGACCAGTAAGATAGACCAGAGTGCAGGAGTTAAGTTTTTGGGGGAGAATATAAAGCTTAATTGTTCTAAGGATATGCTTGGAAGGATAATGAATGGCGCAGGAAGGCCCATTGATGAAGGCCCGGATATTGTGCCTGATCAGAGGCTTGATATAGAAGGGGCTTCGATAAACCCGTATTCCAGGACAAATCCTTCGGATTTCATACAGACTGGTATCTCGACAATTGATGCGATGAATACCCTTGTTAGAGGGCAGAAGTTGCCGGTTTTTTCAGGTTCTGGTTTGCCTCATAATGAGATTGCTTTGCAAATTGCAAGGCAGGCGGAGGTTGTCGGGAAGGATTCTAATTTCGCTATCGTTTTCGCAGCGATGGGTATTACAAATGAAGAAGCTCAAAGGTTTATGAAAGATTTTGAGCAGACAGGGGCTCTTGAGCGCTCAACTGTTTTTTTGAATCTTGCTTCAGATCCTGCTATCGAAAGGATAGTTACGCCAAGGATGGCTTTGACTGCTTCTGAGTATTTAGCATATGAGCATGATATGCATGTGCTTGTGATTATGACTGACATGACTAATTACTGTGAATCTCTGAGGGAGATTGGTGCTGCAAGGGAAGAGATTCCTGGAAGAAGAGGTTACCCCGGGTACATGTATACCGATTTGGCATCCCTTTATGAAAGGGCAGGTATGATTAAGGGGAAAGCAGGTTCAATTACACAACTTCCTATACTTACAATGGTGGGTGATGATATAACACATCCTATTCCTGATTTGACAGGTTATATTACAGAGGGCCAGATCGTATTGAGCAGGGAGCTTCATAGGAATGGGGTTTATCCTCCTGTGGACGTATTACCTTCCCTTTCAAGGCTGATGCCTGGTGGTGTTGGCCCTGGTAAAACCAGAGAAGATCATAAGAATGTTTCTGACCAGATGTACGCTAATTATGCTATGGGAAGAGATCTAAGAGGTCTTGTTGCAATTGTTGGAGAGGAATCTTTGAGTGCTAAGGATAAAAGGCTTTTGAGATTCGCAGAAACTTTTGAAGACAGATTTGTAAGACAAAGTTCGTCTGAAAACAGGAGCATACAGGATACACTGAATCTTGGATGGGAAATTCTAGGTGATATTCCTAAAGAAGAGCTCACAAGGATAGATCCAAAAATCAAAGATAAGTATTACAAGAGTTCTAAGGCAGGTGATGAAGAATGAGCAATGAACTTATAAGTGAGATGATTGAAGAAAATACAGGGTTTATCCAGTCTATTGGTCCTTCTAAGTATGATGGGTTGATGGATAAGCAGTCCCCTAAGATTACTTTGTTGACTTGTGCTGATTCAAGGGTTCCTGTTAATGTTTTAAGAAAGGATACCATCAACAATGTTTTTTCAATTGAGAATATTGGTAATCAGATGAAAACGAGTGAAGGGAGTGTTGATTATGGGGTATTGCATTTAAAAACACCTTTGCTTGTGGTCTTAGGTCATACTGATTGTGGTGCCATTAAGGCTTGCTTCAATGACTTTAGTAATGAGACTAAAGGAATTGTAAGGGAACTTGAGTTTTTGAGTGATGGTTTGGCTGAGATGGATAATAGTTTTTCGAAAGATGACCCTAATAGAATTGATAAGTATTCTGAGCTTAATGTGGATTATCAGGTAGGGTATGCTGTTGAAAAATATGAAAAACTTGTTGAGTCCGGTGATTTAGCAGTTATAGGGATGATTATGGATTTTAAGGGAGTTTATGGTGGAGAAAAGGGCAAGGTATATATTATTAATTTTAATGGTGAGAAGTCTGCTGAAATGATCAATAAAAAGATGAAAGATAAAATTAATCATTCAGGTTTTGAAAAAAGTATAAAGAGGCTTTTATGATGGTTTATCCAATAGTTGATTATCTGGTTGGAGAGAACAAGAAATTTTTGGAAGCTAATTCAGGAGCTTATCAAAAAATTGCGAATCAGCAAAATCCAAAGGCTTTAATGGTTATGTGTGCGGATTCGAGAACTCCTCAAAATGTTTTCGGGCCTGATGGGCTTAACTATTTGTTTACTGTTAAAAACATAGGTAATAGGGTTTATGATCAGAGGGATGGTATACTTGGTGATGTGGCTTATCCTATCGAACATCTTAACATACCTTTAGCTGTTGTGTGTGGGCATAGTGATTGTGGTGCTATTAAGGCTGCAGTTGGAGACTATTCGGGTGAGTCAAAAGGTACTGTTCATGCTTTGGACCAACTTAAAAGTGCAATAGATAGTGTTGTTTGCGAAGGAAATGATGAATCTTTGTTTTCAATAAACCAACTTACTAGATCAAATATAGATTTTCAGATAGAAAAACTTATGGGTGCTTATGCAGATAAGTTCAAAAGTAATGAATTAGTTGCGATTGGATATTTTGTTGATTTTGATGGGCCGAAAGGTTATATTACAAATATAAATGGTGTTACTGATATTGATGAAATCATGAAAACAAGTTTTTCAAAACTTGGAAATTATTTTGAAAGGGATTAGAATGTCTGATGTTAAACCAACCAGAAGTGAACTTTTGAAGCTAAAGAATAAGATTAAGCTTGCAAAAAATGGCCATAGTCTTCTTAAGAAGAAGAGAGATGGGTTGATTATGGAGTTTTTTGAGATTATGAAAGAGGCTAAAAATTATCGTAAGGAGATGGTTGAGGCTTACAGTAAAGCTGTTAATAAACTTAATGTGGTGAGGACTATGGAGTCTGAGCTATATCTTAAATCCCTTGCATTGGCTATTACGAAAACTCCTGCCATAAAATCTGAGAGTAAAAATATAATGGGGTTGAGAGTCCCAAAACTTGAGCAGGTTGAAGATTTCAGAAAGGGTTTTAGTGACAGGGGTTATGGTATTGTTTCAGGTTCATCTGCAATTGATGAGGCTGCCCATCAGTATGAAGAAGTAATCGAAAAGGCCATAAAGGTTGCTGAAATTGAGACTACCATGAAAAAACTTTTGGCTGAGATTGAGAAGACTAAAAGAAGAGTAAATGCTCTTGAATTTTCTATTATTCCTAGTATGGAGAAGGATAAAAATTTTATCTCTTTGAGGCTTGAAGAAATGGAAAGAGAAAATATCATAAGCCTGAAGCATATAAAGAATAAGCGAAGTTAGTTGCTCTTGTTTTTTTAAAATTATTATTTTTTATTCTTAATGTTTTTTTCTATTCTTGGGGTTAATGAACATGTTTTTATACAAATTTTATTTTTTTAAAGATATTATTTGTTTTTGTTATTCGTTTTATGTCTGTTAAATTTTTTGTTTTTTTGCTTAAATTTGGAAGAAGAAGTGCTTATTTTCTCTCTATTTTCGTCGGTTTAGGCAAAAGGTTTATATATCAGTTTGGTGTTACCATTTTTTAAGATTTCTA